>NZ_JBFTZN010000133.1:0-28834 GCF_056406775.1 Allobosea sp. P1_A7 | reverse complement strand
AAGCACCGCCGCCGCCGGACGAGCCCCCGCCGCCTGAAAAGCCGCCGCCCGAACCCRAACCCCAGCCGCCGCCACCGCCCCAGCCGGAACCGGAACCCGTCCCCCAGCCGGAGCTGGTCGGCGGCAGCGTCACCCAGCGGCCATCGCGCATCCGGTGTCCGCGCCCGCCGCCTTGCTGGTTCAGCCCACGCAGGATGCTGACCACGACGATGAAGATGAAGAACATCACCAGGATGACGGCAACATCCTCCCCAAAGCTGCTCTCGTCACTGCGGACGGTCGCGCGGCGCTGCCATTCCTCGGCATCTCCAGCCAGAATGCTTAGGATCGCGTCGACGCCGCCCTCGATGCCGCCGGCAAAATCACCCGTCTTGAATTTCGGTGCCACCGCGGTGGTGATGATGACCTTCGAGAGCGCGTCCGTGAGCGCGCCCTCCAGCCCATAACCGACCTCGATGCGGACCTTGCGCTCGTTCGGCGCGACGAGCAGCAGCACGCCGTTATTCCTGGCCTTCTCGCCGAGCTGCCAGTGCCGGAACAGGCGATTGCTGAAATCTTCGACGGCGTAGCCTTGGAGCGACGGCACGGTCGCAACCACGACCTGATCGCTGGTCTTGGCCTCATGGGCCTGCAGCTTCTGCTCGATGCGGCTGCGCGCCGCGGCATCGAGCAGATTGGCGTTGTCGACGATGCGGCCGGTCAGGGCAGGAAAATTGGGATCGGCCGCAAGCGCGAAGCCGGCCCAGAGCAGGACAAGCAACAGGGAGAGATAACGGAGAACCCCTCTCCCTTCTGGAAGAGGGGCTACCCGACCTGTTCGGTGAGCGAGCCGGGGCACCCCGGGGCCCGCTTAGAACTTCACCTCTGGCGGCTTCTCCGCGCCCGCCGCCGCGGAGAAGGTTTCCATCGCCTTGGCGCCCCAGAACAGCCGCGCCCAGATCACGCCGGGGAAGGTGCGGATCTCGGTGTTGAAGCTCTGCACCGCCTGGATGTAGTCGCGCCGGGCTACCGCAACACGGTTCTCGGTGCCTTCGAGCTGCGACTGCAGGGCGAGAAAGTTCTGGTTCGACTTGAGCTCAGGATAGCGCTCGACCGTGACCAGGAGCCGTCCCAGAGCGCCCGTCAGGGCATTCTGCGCATCCTGATACTCCTTGAACTTCGCGGGATCTGTGATGGTCGACGCGTCGACCTTGACCTGCGTCGCCTTGGCGCGCGCCTCGATCACCTGGGTCAGCACCTCGCGCTCCTGCGAGGCATAGCCCTTCACGGTCTCGACCAGATTGGGGATCAGGTCGGCGCGGCGTTGATACTGGTTCTGGACCTCGCTCCAGGCCGCTTTGGCCCTCTCCTCGAGTGTCGGCACATTGTTGATACCGCAGCCCGCGAGCATAAGGCCGAAGAGGGTGACGGCCGCAAGCGCAAGGCTGCGGCGACGAACGGTGGAGAGCGCGAACGACATGTCGATGCCCCTTTTGGCAATGATCGAGCGATCGATTCGGAGCTTAGCGCTCCGCTCGAGCGGGTGAAAGGCAGCTCGTACAATCACCCGTTGCGTTATCCGGGCCTTGCACCGCAGCCMTTCCACTGCTGGGATGGGCGTCAGCCTGCAGCGGGAGATCGCCAGAATGAACCTCTCCTTCTCCACATCACGCGCCGCCGGACGATCAACCCTCCTTGCGCTAGCCGCAGCCAGTGCCCTTTTGGCGGGAGCAGCGGCCTCACAGCCCCTTGCACCCGCGCCCGAAGCTGCGACCGGCCRCATCGCCAAAGCCGTCGGCACCGCGCAGCGCTACATGGCGGCGGCCGCCAATCCGCTCGCTGCCAGCGCCGGCCGCGAGATCCTGCGCGCCGGCGGCAGCGCGACCGACGCTGCGATCGCGATCCAGCTCGTTCTCAATCTGGTCGAGCCGCAGAGCTCGGGCATCGGTGGCGGTGCCTTCTTCGTGCACTGGGATGAGGCCGGACGAGCACTCGTCACGCTGGACGGCCGCGAGCGGGCTCCCCAGGCAGCCAGGCCCGACCGCTTCATCGGCGCCGACGGCAAGCCGATGAAGTTCATCGACGCCGTCGTCGGCGGCCGATCGGTCGGCGTGCCCGGCACGGTCAAGCTGCTGGAGGAGGCGCATAAGCGCTGGGGCAGACTGCCCTGGGCCACCGTCATGGCCCCCGCGATCAAGCTGGCGGAAGAGGGCTTCACCATCTCTCCGCGCCTCAACGGCCTGCTTTCCGGTGAGACAAATCTCGCAAAGGACCCGCGCGCCGCCGCCTATTTCTACGACCCGGACGGCAAGGCCAAGGCGGTCGGCACGGTCCTGAAGAATCCGGCCTTCGCCGCAACGCTTCGTGCCATCGCCGAGAGAGGGTCCGACGCCTTCTACTCCGGGCCGATCGCCGAGGACATCGTCTCGACCGTGACCGGTCACAAGACCAACCCCGGCGATATGACGCTCGCCGATCTGCAAGCCTACAAGGTCGAGGAGCGAGAGGCCGTCTGCGGCTCCTATCGGGTCTGGCGGATTTGCGGCATGGGGCCGCCGAGCTCCGGCGCGATTGCCGTCCAGCAGATGCTCGGCATTCTCGAAACCCAGAACATGGCCCGGCTCGGCCCTTCTGCCGACAGTGCACACTGGTTCAGCGAGGCAGGTCGCCTCGCCTTCGCCGATCGCGCGCTCTTCCTCGCCGACCCGGCCTTCGTCAGCGTGCCCGTCAGCGGCTTGATCGACCGCGATTACATCCGATCGCGCGCCGGGCTCGTCAGCCCCGACAAGTCGATGGGCCGCGCCAAAGCCGGCGATCCTCCCAACAAGCGGGCCCAGCTCTTTGCCCCCTCGGACGGCATCGAGAACGGCACGAGCCATATCTCGGTGATCGATGCAGACGGCAACGCGGTCTCAATGACCACGACGATCGAGGATGGCTTCGGCTCGCGGCAGATGACCAAGGGCGGCTTTCTGCTCAACAATGAGCTGACCGATTTCAATTTCGCTCCGGAGGAGGAGGGCAAGCCCGTCGCCAACCGCGTCGAGGGCGGGAAGCGCCCGCGTTCGTCGATGGCGCCGACCCTGGTGTTCGATGCCTTTGGCCGCCTCTACGCCGTGGTCGGCTCCCCCGGCGGCAGCCAGATCATTGGCTTTGTCGGCAAGACGCTGGTCGCCCTGCTGGATTGGAAGATGGATCYGCAAGCCGCCGTCGACTTCGCCAATTTCGGCAGCCGCAATGGCCCCACCGAGCTTGAAAAGGGCACTGAGGCCGAGGCCTGGAAGACAGCGCTCGAGGCCAAGGGCCATGAGGTCAGGCTGCTGGAAATGACCTCGGGCATCCAGGCGATCGTCAAGACCCCTGAAGGCTTTGTCGGGGGAGCCGATGGCCGGCGCGAGGGCGTGGCGATCGGCGACTAAAGCATCGGCCCGAARAGTGGATTGCGGTTTTCGGRAWAGCCGATGCAAACACAGAAGGTTAGATCATCGGACCGGATACGATATCCGGTCCGATGATGTAGCGGGTCCGGCACATCATGCCCGGGCGAATCCGGGCCTCATCGGCTTCGGAGTGTCTCGGGTCGGCGGATAAGCCCGCTGCGAATGCGAAAGAGCTCGGAGCCGATAGCGACGAGCGCGACCGGTGCGACCATGATTGCAAAGCCCAGCCGGCCGAGCAGCGTGAAGGCAGCTTCCGCCGTGGGGCCGGGATCGAAGCCGCTCTCGGCCTGGGCGAAGAGCGCTGTGAGCAGACGCTCGAAGCCGCCGCCGATCAGCAGGGCGATGTCAGGCGAAACCACGCTGGCGATGAGCAGGGCAAACATCCCCGATCCCATCGCAACGAGCAACGCGAATGGAATCAACAGCAGCCAACGCAGCATATGTCAGCCCGCCAGCGCCGCAGCTTCGGCCTCGCTCTGCTCCAGCATCAGCCGGGCACGCGCCGAGAGCTTTTCAGTCTCGCTCTTGAGCTGGCCGCAGGCGGCGAGGATKTCGCGCCCGCGTGGCGTACGCACCGGCGAGGCATAGCCTGCGCGGTACACGATCTCGGAGAAGCGCTCGATCCGGTCCCAGTCAGAGCATTCATAGCGCGTGCCGGGCCAGGGATTGAACGGGATCAGGTTGATCTTGGCCGGAATGCCCTTGAGCAGCCTGACGAGCTCGCGCGCCTCGGCATCGCTGTCGTTGACGCCCTTCAGCATCACGTATTCGAAGGTGATGCGCTTGGCGTTCGACAGGCCGGGATAGTTGCGGCAAGCCTCGAGCAGGTCGCGGATCGGATACTTCTTGTTCAGCGGCACCAGTTCATTGCGCAGGTCGTCGCGCACGGCATGCAGCGAGATCGCCAGCATCGTGCCCATCTCCGCGCCGAGCGCTTCGATCTGCGGCACCACGCCGGAGGTCGAAACCGTGATGCGGCGACGGCCGAGTGACAAGCCCTCATTGTCCGAGATCACGTCGATCGCATCGCGGACGCCGTCGAAATTATAGAGCGGCTCGCCCATGCCCATGAAGACGATGTTCGAGACGAAGCGGCCACCATCATTCGGCACGAAGGCACCCTCGGGCGGGGTGCGCCCGGGGAAGTCGCCGAGACGATCGCGCGCCACCATCAGCTGCGCCACAATCTCCTCGGTGGTGAGGTTGCGCACCAGGCGCTGCGTACCGGTGTGGCAGAAGGTGCAGCTGAGCGTGCAGCCGACCTGGCTCGAGACACAGAGCGTGCCGCGGTCGACCTCGGGGATATAGACGCATTCGAACTCGGCACCACGATCGCGTGCACCGACCGGAGGCATCCGCAACAGCCATTTGCGTGTGCCGTCGCTTGAGACCTGCTCGGCCGTTACCTCCGGCAGATCGAGCGTGAAGCGCTCGGCCAGCGCGGCGCGCAAGACCTTGCTGATCGTCGTCATCGCGGAGAAATCGCGGACGCCGTAATGATAGATCCAGTTCCAGAGCTGGCCGACGCGCATGCGTCGCTCCTTCTCGGAAACGCCGATTTCAGCCAGCGCATCGGACAGGCCGGCGCGTGTGCGCCCGACCAGCGAGGCAGGTCGCAAAACGGGTTCGGCCGCCGGAGCGGGGGAAGCAGGGACGGACAGGGACATCGGAACTCGGGCTCAAGCGGGCATCATGCGCCCGCGCTCGGCGGGCTCATATCATAATCCGCATAAAGCGCGAAATCGGCGGAAATGCGCCGCCTGCCGGCGCTACTTGCAGGCGTCTTCGGCGCGCTTGACGATCTGGTTGAGACCGGCGAGCGAATATTTGTCGCTGGTCGGATTGCCGCGTTTCGACATGCCCTTGACCTCGAGGCTCGCGCCCTTGCGCAGCGCGTCGAGCATGCGGCCTTCCTCAGCCGGGTTCTTGAGCCACATGTTCTGGCCCTTTGCGACGAGCGCGAAGCGCTCATTGCCGATGATCGCCTGATGCTCGACATCTTCCTTGAGGTCGAAATTCATCACCAGGCTGATCTCGTTGCGCACCCCTTCGGTCGGGCGGCTGGAGACGAAGAGCATGCCTTCGACATCCTTGAGATTGGCGGGAATGCGGGTTTCCGCCTTGGAAAGCGCGTAGCAGACCTTGGATCGCCCCTGCTGCGACGAGAAAGCCTGCCACTTTCCGGCAGTCTCGAGCAGCATCGCCTGGGCCTGGCCCGAAGCCGCAGCGCGTTGGGCCGGAGCAGGCGCTCGCTGCGCCTGGGCCGGGGAAATCAGAAACGGCAAAGCCAGCGCGATCAGCGCCGAAGCCAGTTTCGCATGCCGGGTGGCGGTGACGCCGGTTCGGAAGTAGTTGAGAATCATCGACCGCCATCAATCAGCAGAAATGTTAACAGCATCTCTATTTCCGAAGCATTTTGCGCGGAATCTCAAGAATGCCTGAACCATAGGATGTCACGATCCTGGCGAAAATGCGAATATGACGCTGCCGCGAACAAGGTTCCGTCCGCACCGGGGCCGTGGCACAATCCGCCGGGAAACAGGCGGTGACCAGCGTTGTCCGGATGGTATCGCGGGCACAAGCCAGGCTGAGGACGGTGCGACGAGATGAAAGCACTGCTTTGCGAGACCCACGGGCCGGCAGAAAACCTGGTGATCCGTGAACTGCCCGATCCGAAGCCGGGCCCAGGCGAGGTCGTCATCACCGTCAAGGCGGCGGCGCTGAACTTCTTCGACACGCTGATCATCCAGAATCGCTACCAGACCAAGCCGCCCCTGCCCTTCTCGCCAGCAGGCGAATGCGCGGGCATCATCAGCGCGATCGGCCGCGATGTCGAAGGCTGGCGCATCGGCGAGCGTGTCGCCGTATGGCTCGGGCATGGTGGAGCGCGTGAAAAGGTCGCGGTCTCCTCCCGGGCGATCGTGCGCGTGCCGGATACCCTTGATGACGCGCAGGCCGCCGGGCTCTTCGTGACCTATGGCACCGCGATGCACGGTCTCATCCAGCGCGCCGGGCTCAAGGCCGGCGAAACACTGGCCATTCTCGGCGCAGGCGGCGGCGCCGGCCTGGCCGCCGTCGAGATCGGCGCCTTGCTCGGCGGCCATGTCATCGCCTGCGCCTCATCGCCGGAGAAGCTGGCGCTGGCACGTGAACATGGCGCCCAGGAGGAGATCGACTACAGCATCGAGGATGTGAAGGCGGGCCTGCGCCGCCTGACGGAGAATCGTGGCGTCGACGTGCTCTACGACACGGTTGGCGGCGATCTCGCCGAGCCGGCATTGCGCGCCATGGCCTGGGAGGGGCGCTACCTCGTTGTTGGCTTTGCCGGCGGCGCGATCCCGAAGATTCCACTCAACCTGCTGCTCCTCAGGAGCTGCGACCTGCGCGGCGTGTTCTGGGGTGAGTTCGTCGCGCGCGAACCGGCGGCGCATCGCCGCAACATGGAACGACTGCTGGAATGGGCCGCAGCCGGGCGCATCAGCGCCCATGTCCACGCCACCTTCCCGCTCGAACGCGCTGCGGAAGCGTTTGCGATGATCGGGGATCGCAAGGCGCAGGGCAAAATCGTCCTGACGCCCTGAACGGGGCTCAAAGCCCCGCCAGCGTGTCCTGCGCCTTCTGGCGATGCTCCGGCGTGATCGACCCCGCGACCGCGGCGATCGCAGCCGCCATCACGGCCGCATCGTCGCTAAAGCCAAGGATCGGCATGATGTCGGGAATCGCATCGATCGGCAGCACGAAATAGCCGAGCGCGGCCAGCAATGTCAGCCGGACACGCCGGGGCGTCGCCGGATCGCGGGTGCAGAAATAGGCTGCCAGCAGATCCTCGGCAAAGGGGATGCGCTTGGCGACCCGCTTGAGAAGGCTCATCAGATCGGCGCCGAAACGCGCTTCGTCGCGCAGGCTCCGCCGGATCGCCGCCATCTCTTCGGCGCTGAAACGCGAACTGAAACCCTCGCTCATTCCTCACTCCGTGGAAGGACCTGAAAACCCCGGCCCAGTGCGGAATACACATTTCCCACGCCGAAAATGTGGCCCCGGACGCAAGGCTGCACAAGGGTTGCGCCAAGAATCGTCCTTGGAGCGGCCGATGGCGCGGATTAAGGCTGGTCCAGCCATTTTTGCGAACAGGGACCTGACATGAAGCTCGATTCGTCCATCGCGGCCGTCGTCACCGGCGGCGCGTCCGGCCTCGGCGAAGGCACCGCACGCATGCTCGCCTCCCAGGGCGCGAAGGTCGCCATCTTCGACATGAATGCCGAGCGCGGCAAACAGGTGGCGAGCGAAATCGGCGGCATCTTTGCCCTTTGCGATGTCTCGAACGATGCCTCGGTCGACGAAGCCCTGCTCACGGCTCGTCAGGCGCATGGCATCGAGCGCATCCTGGTGAATTGCGCCGGAATCGCCCCGGGCCGCCGTGTCGTCTCGAAGAAGCGGGAGACCGGCGAACTCGTGGCCCACGACCTCGCGACCTTCGAGAAGACGCTCGCCGTCAATCTCGCCGGCACTTTCCGCATGATCGCACGCTCGGCGCTCGCACTCGCCGCGGAGCCACCGGTCACGCCCGATGGCGGGCGCGGAGTCTTCATCTGCACGGCTTCGGTCGCGGCCGAGGATGGCCAGATCGGCCAGGCGGCCTATTCCGCCTCGAAGGGCGGCATTGTCGGCATGACCCTACCGATCGCGCGTGACCTCGCCCAGCTTGGCATCCGCGTCATGACGATCATGCCCGGCCTGTTCGAGACTCCGATGTTCGCGTCGGTACCGGACGACTATCGCCAGGCGCTGGAAGCCTCGATCCCGCATCCCTCGCGCCTCGGCCGCCCCGCCGAATATGCCGCGCTGGTCAGGAGCATCGTCGAGAACGACATGCTGAACGGCACGGCAATCCGCCTCGATGGCGCGATCCGGCTGGCACCGAAATAGCGCGCTGCGTCAAATAATCCTGAAGACCTTGCACCCGTCTTGTCGCGGTAGAGGTCCCACCGCATCGCGTCGCCGCCTCGTGCTTACGCCCGAGGCTCAAGGGAGCGCGGCGCAGAACATGGCGCCAGCCTCTTCATCGCTGGCGGACGAGGCCACAACGCAGCGGGCAGCCGTGCCGCCCCTTGCAGGGACGCCCTATTTTCCGGGCGTCGCTGGCGGCTTGATCTCATGCTTCAGGATCAGCGGCGTCTGAGCCAGGGCAAAGGCCATGGTCAGCGGCATCACGCCCCAGACCTTGAAGGCGACCCAGAAATCCTGCGTCTGCGTACGCCAGACGATCTCGTTCAACGCGGCAAGGACGAAGAAGAACAGGCCCCAGCGGAAGGTGAGCTTGCGCCAGCCCTCCTCGTCGAGCTGCAGGACAGTTTCGAGCACCAGCGCCAGCAGCGAACGCCCGAAGAACAGTCCGCCAAGCAGGATGCAGCCGAACAGCGTGTTGACGATGGTCGGCTTCACCTTGATGAAGAAGGCATCGTCGAGCGCCAGCGTCAGCCCACCAAAGACCGTCACCACGACCGCGTTTACGATCGCCATGCGCGGCAGATGGTGGAGCAACACACGCGACAGGGCGAGCGAGACAAGCGACGCCACGATGAAGATGCCGGTCGCAACAAAGATGCGCCGGTCTTCGGCGACGCCGAACAGGCGGTCGCCATAGGAGTTGGCGAAAAAGAAGATGGCCAGCGGCCCGAACTCGAGGCCGAGCTTGAGCAGCGGGTTAACGCCCTTGTCCTTAGTCGTCTCGGCCAGACTCTCGCTCACGCGGCTTCTCCCAATCCAGCAACCGCTCGTGCAAAATCACGTGCGGAGAATGGTTCCAGATCCTCGACACTCTCGCCGACGCCGATGAAATGCACCGGCAAGCCAAACTGGGCGGCGAGCGCCACGAGGATGCCGCCACGCGCCGTGCCGTCGAGCTTCGTCATCACCAGCCCGGTCACGCCAGCCGTCTCGCGAAAGGCCTCGACCTGCGAGATCGCATTCTGGCCCACCGTCGCGTCGAGCACCAGCAAGGCTGCATGCGGCGCCTCCGCGTCGAGCTTGCGGATCACCCGCACCACTTTGGCGAGCTCGTCCATCAACCCTGCCTTGTTCTGCAGCCGGCCGGCCGTGTCCACGAGAAGGATATCGACCCCGTTGGCCCTGGCTTTCTGCAGCGCCTCAAAGGCCAAACCCGACGCATCCGCACCCTGCTGACCAAATACAACCTCCGCACCCGTGCGCTCGCCCCAGACCTTGAGCTGCTCGATCGCAGCTGCGCGGAACGTATCGCCCGCAGCGAGCATCACCGACTTGCCTTCGGCACGGAATTTCGCAGCCAGCTTGCCGATCGTCGTCGTCTTGCCGGAGCCATTAACCCCGACCATCAGGATCACGAACGGCTTTTTCGTGGCATCGATCGTCAAGGGGTGCGCCACCGGCGTCAGAATGCTCTCGACCTCGCGCGCCAGGATGGCCTTCACCTCCTCCGGCTCGATCTGCTTGTCATAGCGTCCCTCGCCCACCGCCTTGGCGACGCGCGCCGAGGTGGCGAGGCCAAGATCGGCCTGGATCAGGATGTCTTCGAGATCCTCCAGCGTCGCGGCATTGAGCTTGCGCTTGGTGAAGAGCTCCGTGATGCCGGTGGTCAGCGCCGAGGAGGTACGGGAGAGCCCGTCCGCCAGCCTGCGCCACCAGCTGCGCTTCGGCTGCGGCGCCGGGCTCGGCTCCGCGGGCTGTCCGGATGCCATGGGCGAAACCGGCGCGGGCGCGGGTTCGGGCTCCGGTTCGGCTTCAACCTCCGGCGTCGCGATCGGCAAGGGCGCAGCCTCGCCGATCAGCAGATCGGGGGCGATTGGGGCATCGGGTACAGCGTCAGGAGCCGGCTCGGCTGCGGCATCCGGCAAATCCGGGGAGGGCTCGGCTGCGCTCTCAGGAGCGGGCTTGGACTGTTCCTGCTCCAGCCCGAACAGCCTCGAAAAGAAGCCGCGCTTTTTCGGTTCGCTCTCGCTCATCACTCGTCCCGTCATCCTGCAGGCCAGGCGCCCGAGTTGCGCCACACCGCTGGTTTGGATAGCGCAATGCCATGAGCAGACCGGATCAACCAGCAATTTCGCGCGAGACCCCAGAAGCCGCCCTGCCGGTGCCACTGCTCTATCGCGACGCGATGATGCTGGTGATCGACAAGCCCGCCGGCCTGCCCTCGCATCGCGGCCCGCAGGCAAAGCGCCGCGTCATTCCCGTGCTGACCGATTATCTCGACGCCCTGCGCTTTGGTCTGCCGCGACGGCCAGAAGCCGCCCACCGGCTCGACAAGGATACGTCCGGCTGCCTCATCCTCGGCCGCCACCCACGCGCAATGGCCGAGCTCAACCAGCTGTTCCGCGACGGCCGCATCGACAAGACCTATTGGGCTATCGTCGAGGGTGCCCCGCAGRACGACGAAGGCATGATCGATCTGCCCGTCGCCAGGCGCTCTCCCGAACGCGGCTGGTGGATGAAGGTCGACCCGGAGGGATTGCCTTCACAAACCCGTTATCGGGTTCTGGGTCGCGCGGAGGGTTTGACATGGCTCGAACTCGAGCCGCTCACCGGCCGCACGCATCAATTGCGGGTGCATTGCGCGGCCTCCGGCTGGCCGATGCTGGGCGACGAAGTCTACGGCTCGGCGCCGCGGGACGGCGGACCTGGACTCCAGCTCCATGCCCGCGCTGTCAGCGTTCCGCTCTATCGCAAGCGCGAGCCGGTCAGAGTCGAGGCGCCCCCGCCTTCGCACATGCTGGAGGCGCTTGGGCGCTGCGGCTGGAGCAAATCTTTCGGGAATCCTAACGCCGCTGTCGAACAGGGCGAACCGTCATCAACCCTTCGCTAATTTGAGCTTGCTATCGCTAGGGAACAGCAACCGGAGCGTGCATTGATGCCGGAGACAGCGACCTTGAGCAGCAGAGCCAGCCCCGATGGGCTCATGACGCTCGAAGCTGCACGCCAATCCGCGCGTGAGGCCGCCCCGGATGCACCACTGGCGACATTGCTCTCCTGGGTCGAAGACTATCTGATGAGAGGTCATGCCGATCTCGGCAGGACCGGCGCCGTCTGCCCCTTCACACGCCAGGCGGCCCGGCTCGATACGGTCCGCCTCGGCATTTCCAATCAACGCGCCACGCATGAGGATGCGGCCTTCGCCCTGGTTCGGAGCGGTTTCGGTGCACTCGACGCCATCCCCTGCAAGGCCGGCATGCAGCACTTCCGCACGGTGATCATCGGCTTTCCGAAATGCGACAGCCCGGACGGCATCGCCATGCTCAAGCGCGTCCAGGACCGTCACAAATTCTACTCGCTGCGGCGCAACCGCATGATCGGGCTGATGCATGCGACGTCGGAGGCGCCAGGCCTCTGGAATTCGGATTTCCGGCCGCTGCGCGCGCCTCTGCCTGTCATCGCCATCCGCCACATGGTCGAGCATGACGCGCCCTTCGCGGCCAGGCACCCCCTGCTGCTCCTGCCCTATCTCGCCCGCTTCCCGATCACAGGGTCGAGGCGGCTGATCGCGCATCTGCGCGCCGGAGCCCAATGATGAGCAAGCGGCGGGAAGGCTCCGAGATCGGCGGAGCCGTGACGACAGAGGTCATAACCGAGCGCGATGGTTTCCTCGCACTCCAGCCGGAATGGGACGCGTTCTTTGCACGTGCGGCCCTGCCGCATCAGGTCTTCCAGAGCCACGTCTTCCTGAAGCACTGGGCCGCGCATTATCTCGAGGGGCATGGCCGGCTCAGTATCCTCATTGCACGCCGCCACGGTGTCCTTGCGATGATCTGGCCACTCGTCCGGCAGCGCCGCTGCAGCCTCGAGACGCTCCGCTTCATGGGCATCCCGGTCGCGCAGTTCGGTGACATCCTCGTCGAGCCCGGCCCCGACCGCGATACTCTGGTGCGGGCAGCATGGCGCGCCGTGCGCGCACTGGGCGCCGATCTGTTCGAGGCGCGCAAACTGCGAGCAGACTCCATTCTCGCCGCCTCCGGCCTGCTCGGTGAAGCGATGCCGATCGAGCAGCTCAACGCCCCCTTTGCCGATCTGGTCTGGCGGGTCGGCACGAACGGCCCGAGCAGCGCCTACCCGGCCCGCGAGCGCTCGAATTACCGTCGGCGCCTGCGCCGGCTCGAGGAACGCGGCACGATCAGCTTCGAGGCGCCGCCGCCCGGTCCCGCCGCCGCAGCCCTCGCCGGCGACGCCGTGGCGTTCAAGCAAGCCTCGCTGCTGCGCCATGGCACCGTCGCGCCGACGATCGACGATCCTCGCTTCGCGGCCTTCTTTCGGGATTTTGCCGGAGATGCGGACGGGGGGAGTTCGCTGCGCGTCTCCGCAATATGCTGCGATGGCGCCCCGGTCGGCATCGACCTCTCGCTTGACTGCAAGGGCCGCAGCTTCGGCCATGTCCTCGCAGCCCATCCCGATTTCGAGCGGGGCGGCGTCGGCAGCATCCTGATTCATCACAGCTTCGCCAGCGCCAGGGCACGCGGCAATGCCGTGTTCGACCTGCTGGCCCCGTCGGATGCCTACAAGCTCGAACACGCCGACGGGCAGACCGGTGTCAGCGACCTCCTGCTGCCGCTCTCCCTCAAGGGGCGGCTCGCCTGCAGCGTCGGTTTCCAACGCTTGCGGCCCGTTTTGAAGAGCGCGGCCAAGCGACTTCCACCCGGTATTGCGCGCCGTGTCGCGATCTGGGGCAGGGCTGGCTGATCAGCCGGCCATGGCGTCCATGGCGCGGGCGAGCTTGACGTCGAGCTCGGTCAGCCCGCCGGCATCATGCGTAGCCAACGTCACCTCGACCGTCTTGTAGACATTCGACCATTCCGGATGATGGTCCATCCTTTCGGCCAGGAGCGCGACGCGGCTCATCCAGCCGAAGGCCTCATTGAAATCATGGAAGATGAAGCGCTTAGCGATGGCCTCACGACCCTCGACCAGTTTCCAGCCCACCAGCGTCATGAGCGCTTCGTTGCGAGCTTCGGCACTCAGTCGCTTGCGCATGATCATCTCCGCTGGAAATCGCTTCGCGGCAGCCGGTTGGGGTAGGATGGGCCAAGCGGATAGGCGGCCTCAAGCACATAAGGCCCGCCGCCGATCGAATCCCGCGATGACATCAGGGTGAAGCGCCGGGCCGTGAAGGCGATCGGCCGGACGATAGGATGCATCGCCAGATAATGCGCAACCTCGACAGGCGAGGTATCGCGCAGCCGAGCAAGCGTGACATGCGGCWCGAATTTGCGCCCTTCCGCCGGTAATCCGAGGCGGCGCATCAGGCGCTCGATATCGGCCTGGAGCTCGCTGAGCTGGCGACTGGGTTGCACCCGCGCAAACACGGCGCGCGGCTTGTCGCCCCCGAAACTGCCCAATGCGTCGAGCGTCACCTCGAAGGGCTGTGTCTGCAGATCGGCGAGAAAGCTGTCGACGTCATGGGCCATGCGGCGGTCGACGTCCCCGAGGAAGCGCAAGGTAACGTGATAGTCGGCCGGCTCGATCCAGCGCGCACCAACGAGCCCGCCTCGATGCAGCGTCAGCGTCGAGGCGACCTCGGCGGGTATCTCCAGAGCTGTGAACAGCCTCGGCATGGCGAATCAGTGCCAAGTTTTTGTGACTCTGGCGAGACGAAAAGCGATGGAGCGCAGGAAAACCTCTGCAAACCTTCGCCCTCCCGCCCCGCCATGAGCCGCGCTGGTTTCAGGGACAGGGGTTTCCGACCAGTTGGTGAATCGCGTCGATCTTTGCTTCGACCTCGGGCGAAAGTGCGACATCGATCGAACCGATATCGGCCCGCAATTGTTCCATTGTCGTCGCGCCAATGATGTTGGCCGTCACGAAGGGGCGCGAATTGACGTAGGCCAGCGCCATTTGCGCCGGATCCAGACCAGCCTCGCGGGCAACCGCGATATAGTGCTTCACCGCATCTTCCGCGCCGACAGCCTCGTAGCGCTGGCCGCGATTGAACAGCGTCGAGCGCGCGCCGGCCGGCTTGGCACCGTCCAGATATTTGCCGGTGAGGTAGCCCTGGGCCAGCGGCGAATAGGCCAGCAGGCCGACCTGCTCACGCATCGCTATCTCGGCCAACCCCGTCTCAAAGGTACGGTTGAGCAGGTTGTAGGCATTCTGGATCGATTGGACGCGAGGCCMTCCGCGCGCTTCGGAATCGCGCACGAAGCTCATCGTGCCCCAGGCGCTCTCGTTGGAGAGCCCGAGATGACGGATCTTGCCGGCCTTCACGATCTCGCCGAAGGCGTCGAGTTGTTCGGCGATCGACGTCTCGCCATCGGGAGTTTCGAAAGCGGCCTTGTTGAAGCGCGTTGGATTCGAGCCCCACGGCATCGCACGCTCGGGGAAATGCAGCTGGTAGAGGTCGATATAGTCGGTCTGCAGCCGCGTCAGGCTCTTGTCGACCGCCTCGAAGATCTGCTTGCGGTTGATGCGGGTCGGTCCGCGATCGTCCCGGAACCAGTCATTGGCCGAGCGGCCGACGATCTTGGAGGCCAGGATGACCTTGTCGCGGTTCTTCCGCGCCTTGAACCAGCTACCGATGATCCGCTCCGTCGAGCCCTGCGTCTCCGGCTGCGGCGGAATCGAGTACATTTCTGCCGTATCGAAGAAATTCACGCCCTGCGCGAGAGCGTAGTCCATCTGCTCATGGCCCTCGGCTTCGGTGTTCTGCTGGCCCCAGGTCATGGTTCCAAGGCAGATGACCGAAACCTGGAGGTCGGTGCGCCCAAGACGGCGATATTGCATGGTCAGACAACTCCGGAGATTGCGCGCAGCGGCGCTCATGGGGTGGGACGCGATTTTCGGGCCGACCGGCATGATGCGAACGCCGCCCTGCTCCGTGGCGGCGCATCGGTCCGGAACGGAAGGGATCAGGATTTCGAGCGGATGGTCTCCAGGAAACGCTCGACCGTCGGCAGAATCCGCTCGACGATGACGCGCACGCCTTCGGCTGTCGGATGCAGCAGATCCGGCTGGTTCAGCGCACGATCGCCCGCAATGCCCTCTAGGAAGAACGGATAGAACACCAGCGCGTGTTTCTCGGCGAGTGCCCTGAACAGCCCGTCGAAACGGCCGGTGTACTCCGCGCCGAGATTGCGCGGCGCATACATCCCGGCCAGCAGCACCGGGATACCGCGCGCTTTCAGCCGCGTGATGATGTCCTCGAGCGCTTTTTCCGTCACCGCCGGATCGAAACCGCGCAGCGCGTCATTGGCGCCAAGCTCGACAATCACACCATCGGTCCCGTCAGGCACCGACCAGTCGAGCCGCTCGAGGCCCCCCTGGGCGACATCGCCCGAGACACCGGCATTGGCGATATCGACGGCATGTCCCTTCTGGCGCAAGGCTTGCTCCAGCACCGCCGGAAATGCCGCGCTCGCTGGCAGGCCATAGCCGGCGCTGAGGCTGTCGCCCAGCACGACAAGCTTGAGCGGGCGCGGTGTCTGGGCTTGTGCCATGGCTGAAACCGGAAGGAGCATCAAAAGCGCCAGCCAAAAGGCCGCAGCGCAAAAAGCACGGGCAAATGATTGGACAAGCGCGCGACCGCGCCCATATCGGGCGGCGGGGCGCAACGCGCCGAGACCCCATCCCCATCGCGATGCGATGCGGATGGACGGCGTCGATGGCATTGAAGACAGGATCATGTGGCGATGAGTGATAAGTCAGCCCCGGCGATCGAATTGCGGGATGTCCATCTTAGTCTGGGGCGTGCAGCCGCCCGCGTCCATATCCTGAAGGGCGTTTCTTTGTCACTGGCTGCCGGCGAGGCGACCGGGCTGGTCGGTCCTTCGGGATCAGGCAAATCCACCCTGTTGATGACGATGGCCGGGCTCGAACGACCCGATTCCGGACTGGTGAAGGTAGCGGGCCAGGATCTTGGTCAGCTCGGGGAAGATGGCCTTGCGGTTTTTCGTGGGCGCCAGATCGGCATCGTCTTTCAGTCCTTCCATCTCGTTCCGACCATGACGGCGCGCGAGAATGTCGCTCTGCCACTCGAACTTGCGGGCGCAGACGATGCGTTCGCCCGGGCGGAAGCCGAGCTGCGMAATGTCGGGCTCGGCGATCGCATGGACYATTATCCGGCCCAGCTCTCCGGCGGCGAGCAGCAGCGTGTCGCGATCGCTCGCGCCGTCGCGCCTGATCCGGCCATTCTCGTCGCCGACGAACCGACCGGCAATCTCGACGAGAGCACCGGCCGCTCGATCGTCGATCTGATCTTCGCGCTGCGCCGCGAGCGGGGCGCCACCCTCGTGCTGGTCACGCATGACCTCTCGCTTGCCGCGGCCTGCGACCGGACGGTGCGCCTGCGCGCCGGGCGGATCGAAGCCGATGCCGATCTCGCCGTCGCCTGAGCCCTCGCCATGCACGCTCCGGTCAAGCCCACCGCTGCCACCCCTCCCCGCTCCCCTTTTGGCCCGGCACTCGCCCTGCGGCTCGCCTGGCGCGATCTGCGTGGTGGCCTGCGCGGTTTCGGCGTCTTCATCGCCTGTCTCGCTCTCGGCGTCATGGCCATCGCAGCCGTCGGCTCGGCGTCGCGCGGCCTGACGGAAGGGTTGCATCGCGAAGGGCGACGCATTCTCGGCGGTGACGTCGCCTTCAGCCTGATCCATCGCGAGGCCACCGCCGTCGAGCGGAGCTTTCTCGAAGGAGGTGGCGCCCTCTCGACCATCGCCACGATGCGCGGCATGGCCAATGCCGGCGACAAGGGCGCGGCCCTGATCGAGCTCAAGGCGGTGGATTCCGCCTATCCGAGCATCGGCGAGGTCGTCAGCGAGCCGGCTGGCCCGCTTTCCGATCTGCTGTCCCAGAGCAATGGCAGCTTTGGMGCCATTGCCGATCCCGTGCTGCTTGGTCGCCTCGACCTGAAGATCGGCGACACGATCTCGGTCGGCAGCGCGCGCGTGCAATTGCGCGCCAGCCTCGTCTCAGAGCCGGACAAGATCGCGTCGGGCGTCGGCTTCGGTCCTCGTCTTCTGGTGTCCCAGGACGCATTGCGTGCCACCGGATTGCTCCAGCCGGGCAGCCTGGTGCGCTGGACCTATCGCGTCTCGCTGCCCCCCACGGCGTCCGATGATGCGGCCCTCGAGCGCCTCACCGCCGATGCCGGTCACCAACAGCCGGACGCTGGTTGGGAAATCCGCTCGCGCGCCAATGCCGCGCCGAGCTTTCAGCGCAATCTCGAGCGTTTCACGCAGTTCCTGACCTTGGTCGGACTGACCGCCCTGCTGGTTGGCGGTGTCGGCGTCGCCAATGCGGTGCGCCGCTTCGTCGAGGCCAAGAAGCTCGATTTCGCGACCTTGAAGGCGATCGGCGCAACCGGCGGGCATGTCGTCGCGATCCATCTGACCGAGGTCATGATCGTTGCGGCGCTTGGCATCGCGATCGGTCTTCTGCTGGGCGCCGCCGCGCCCTTCGCGCTCGGCTATGCGCTTCGCGACCTGCTGCCCCTGCCCTTCGAGCCGACATTGGCGCCAGGAGAGCTGGTGATCGCGGCGCTCTATGGCCTGCTGACCGCGCTGGTCTTTGCGATATTGCCGCTCGGCCGGGCGCATGACGTGCCRGTCTCGGCCCTGTTCCGCGACCAGATCGAGCCGGATCTGCGCCGGCCCAGGCTGGTCTATCTCGGTGTTTTCCTTGCGGCTCTCATCGGCCTCGTCGGCGTCGCGGTCGCCTTCGCCTATGACCGCCGCATCGCGCTGATCTATATCGCCGTTGCGGCGGGCATCTTCCTGCTGCTGCGCCTCGTCGCCTGGAGTCTGATGGCTCTCGCCCGCCGCAGCCCGCGGCCGCRTCACCAGTCTCAATGGCGTGCGCGCCGAGCAGATCAAGGCCTCCGAGCAGGCAGCCTGGGTCCTGGATGGCGATCGCGGCATCACCTATGCGGAAACCATGCCCGAGGGCTCGATCATCACTGCCGGGGAATGGTGGCCGGCAGGCTACCGCGGCGAACCGCTCGTCTCCTTCGATGCGCCGATCGCCGCCGGGCTTGGGCTCAAGGTCGGCGATAGCGTCACCGTGAACGTGCTGGGCCGCAACATCACGGCGCGGATCGCCAATCTGCGCACCATCGAATGGCGCTCGCTCGGCATCAATTTCGTCATGGTGTTCTCGCCCAACACCTTTGCCGGCGCGCCGCACACCAATCTCGCGACCGTCACCTCCGGGACCGACGCGACGGCCGGCGCCGATGCGCAGCTTCTGCGCCGGCTGGCGGTCGAATTCCCATCGGTCACCGCCGTGCGGGTGAAGGACGCGCTCGAAGCGGTCAACACCATCGTCAGCCAGCTCGCGACCGCGATTCGCGGCGCCTCGGGCCTGGCGATCGCCTCCAGCCTGCTGGTCCTGGCAGGCGCTCTCGCGGCCGGGCAGCATGCGCGGCTATACGACGCGATGATCCTGAAGACGCTCGGCGCGACACGTCGCTYCATACTTTCGTCGTACGCCCTCGAATATGCCGGAATAGGTTTTGTCTCCGCCCTGTTCGGCGTTGTCGCCGGCGCATTGGCAGGCTGGGGGGTCGTCACCCAAGTGATGAAGATAGAATTCGTCAGCGATCCGACCGGCGCGATCCTCGCTGCGACTGCCGCAATCATGGTTACCGTCCTGTTCGGATTGTTCGGAACCCTAAAAATACTATCGAAAGCGCCAGCTTCTCATCTGCGGAATTTATGAGAACTGTCGCTCTTGCCTCCGAGATAGACATGGAGCGTTCGCCGCATTGCATCATTCTGGGGCCCGTGATCTATTCAGGCGGCGCTCTTAACCATGGCGGCCTCTTGTAAGGTCGCTCAATCCCCCTCATATTCCGCGTTGTCGCCACGATTTTGGGCGATGGTGGAGATCGCGGAGGCGATGTCCGCCCCGGAATTCTACCTGTGAGGGAAATCGCTCTATGAGCAACTTCGACCGCAATGCTCCAGTCTGGGGTGCCGGCCGCGCACAGCAGACCAGCGCCGTCGAGATGGATCAGGGCCTGCGCTCGTTCATGCTCGGCGTCTACAACAACATGTCGATCGGTCTGGCCATCACCGGCCTTGCCGCCCTCGGCATCAGCATGCTCGCGATCGGCGGCGTCTCGGCGGAAGGCAAGATCACCGCACTGACCCCGCTCGGCCAGGCCCTTTATCTCAGCCCGCTCAAATGGGTTGTGATGCTGGCCCCGCTCGCCTTCATCTTCTTCTTCTCGTTCAAGGCCGAGAGCATGAGCTCCTCGACCGCGCGCACCATGTTCTTCGCCTTCGCGGCGGTGATGGGCGTGTCGATGTCCTCGATCTTCGTCGTCTTCACCGGCGCGTCGGTCACTCAGGTCTTCTTCATCACGGCCGCCGCCTTCGGCGCGCTCAGCCTTGCCGGCTACACCACGAAGAAGTCGCTTTCGGGCATGGGCTCCTTCCTCATCATGGGCCTGATCGGTCTGGTGATCGCCTCGGTGGTCAACATCTTCCTGGCCTCGAGCGCGCTCTCTTTCGCCATCTCGGCGATCGGCGTGCTGGTCTTCGCCGGCCTGACCGCCTGGGATACCCAGCGCCTGAAGGAGATGTATCTCTACTCGGATCTGGACGCCGAATCGGCCGCGAAGCTCTCGGTGAACGGCGCTCTGTCGCTCTACCTGAACTTCATCAACATGTTCCAGATGCTGCTCCAGCTGTTTGGCGATCGTCGCTGATCGATCGTCCGCCTTGCGGATCAAGCGAGCCCCGGCTGCAAAGCCGGGGCTTTTCTTTTGCGTTCCTCGCGGTCCATCTTGATCGGATGGACCCCATCACGATCAGGGACGGTCGCATCGACGACATCCCCGTCATCACCACGATCTATGCCGATGCCGTCTCGAACGGCACCGCCTCCTGGGAGCTTGAACCGCCCTCGACCGGCGAGATGCAGCGGCGCTTCGAGGCGCTCGTTGCCGATGGCTATCCCTATCTCGTCGCGACCAGAGGCGAGGATCWGCTCGGTTATGCCTATGCCGGTGCCTATCGCCCGCGCCCGGCCTATCGCAGCACGGTGGAGGACTCGATCTATCTCTCGCGGCAAGCACAGGGCTTCGGCATCGGCCGCGCTCTGCTGAGCGCGCTGATCGCCGCGTGCGAAGTCAGGGGCTTCCGGCAGATGGTCGCGGTCATTGGCGATGGGAACGGCGCCTCGGCCGCCTCGCGCCGGCTGCATGAACACGCCGGATTCGCGCTCATCGGGGTCGCCAGGGCCGTCGGCTACAAGCACGGCCGCTGGCTCGACCAGATGCTGATGCAGAAGGAAATCGGCGACGGCAACCGAACCGCGCCGCCCCTCAACTCACCACGCTGAGCTTCTTGTCGACCACCCGCAGGACACGGCTGAGATCCGAGCCGCGCTTCAGGATCAGCCCGGTCGCCGCGACGATCGAGTACGCGCCCTGGCGCTTGGCAAGGGCGGGATCCTTGACGATCCGGTAGAGCGGGACCTCGGAGGTTCGGCGATAAACCGAGAACTGTGCCTTGTCCTTCAGGAAATCGATGGCGTAGTCGCGCCATTCGCCGGCAGCGACCATCCGGCCGTAGAGATTGAGAAGCTCAGAGAGTTCCCGGCGATCAAAAGTAACGGCCGCCGGCTTGGCCGGACCGGGGAAGGCAACCACCGCCCCGGCCCCGTGCGATTGCGGCGTTTCGCTTTCGCTCATAGCGCCTCCCGATCGGCGGTCGAGCAGGGCCCGATCGCACTTCCCGTTGGGCAGGATGATGCGCCCCGGATGCTGCGCTGGCAAGAGATCGAGGCAGGCCGAAAAGAATCACGCCTTCGTCAGCCACGCCGCATTTTCGCCGCGAACGCGCCAAGCGATGGCCAAGTTGCCGGGCTCAACTCCCCTCGTTGCCTCGACGGCCCGGCCTCATTGAGTTCCGGATACGTCAGCCCCCCAGCCCCCCGGGCTTGGTGAGGTCGGGCCTATCGGTTCGAGGCTACCTCAACGGCTGGCGGTTTCCGCTGGCCGTTTTCTTTTGGCGAAAATGCAGGCTCTTCAGCGGTTTTGTCCGTGATACTGGGCATTTGGCCGCATATCGACGGCCGAGGCCATCCTGTTCGACATGTTGAAGAACGAAGCGACCGCAYCGACATCCCAGATGTCACGTTCGCCGAATCCCGCCGCCCGCAACGCCTCGCGATCACCTTCCTCGACGAGATAGGGCGTCTCGCTCAGCTTCACCGCAAAATCGAGCATCGAACGATGGCGGGGCGAGAGCGAGGCAGCGCGATAGTTCATGGCCATCAGCTCGCCGAGCACCGGATCCCCCGAGAGCTGACGGACCGCGGCGCCATGTGCCGTCAGGCAGTAATAGCAACGGTTCACGCTTGACACGGCGACGGCGATCATTTCGCGCTCGAGCTTGGAGAGACCCGAAGGGCCGAGCATCAGGTCGTTGTAGAACGCGGCGAAGGCCGTGAGCTTGGCATCGTCATGGGCGTAGGCCAGCAGCACATACGGCACGAAGCCGAGCTTCTCCTGGCATTTGGCGAAATAGGCCCGATTCTCGGCCGACAGTTCGACTTCCGGCAACGCCAGCGCCATCACCCTTGGCGACTCATCCTGCCGAGTCGGAAGCTCTCCCACCTTCGATTTGTCATGCTTGTTCGCCATGGTCCGTTTCCTGATGTGTCGGCGGGGTTGAACTTTCGACAGGAGCTGCCGCGATGTTCGCACGGGCGCCCTTGTTCGTGTGCATGATGCGACGAAAGTTGAAAGGCGCCGCAGCCTATGTCATCGCTGCGGCAAAATAACTGAGGGTTCTGGGGATGGTTAAACGAGTGACGAATGCAACGATCGAGGCTCTGGCCGCGGTCGAGGCCGCAGCTTCCCAGAGCGGAACCGGCATGCCGGCGGAGTTTCCGAAGCTGCTCTATGGCCGCGTCGTCGCCGAAGATATCGTCGCACTCCCGCCCGATCTCCTCGCCCGTGCCGCTGCCGCCGCCTACGAGCATCTGACCGCGAAGCGCCGGCCCGGCACGCCGAATCTGCGTTTCCGGGACGAGGCGTTCAGCGAGCATGGCCGCGAACGCCAGATCACGATTCTCGAGGTCGTAAACGATAACAAGGCTTTCCTGCTCGATTCGACGCTGGCTGAGCTGACCGAGCAGGGTTACGAGCCTCGCCTCGTCGCCCACCCCATCCTGGCGGTCGTGCGCGATGCCGACGGCGCTTTTCACTCGCTTGCAGGCGAAGCGACCGGACGGGCTCCGGAAGGCGCTCGCCGCGAAAGCCTGATCCATATCCATCTCGACCGTATCGACACGCCCGAGGCGCGCGAGCGCCTGAAGACCGGTCTCGAGCGGGTCTATGTCGATGTCGGCCTGGCGGTCGACGATTGGGCGGCCATGCGCGGGCGAATCACCGAGGTGATTCAGGCCTATCGCTCCAACCCGCCCCCGCTTGCCGAGGACGAGGTCGCTGAGGCCCTGCAATTCCTCGAATGGATCGCCGGCGACAATTTCACGCTTCTCGGCATTCGAGCCTACCGTTTCCCGGGCGGTGATGCGGCTGCCGACCCGATCGACAGCTCGGGTCTCGGCATCCTGCGCGATCCCTCCGTGCGCATGCTGCGCAAGAATCGCGAAATGGTGGTGATGACGCCGGAGATTCGCGCCTTCCTCGCCAAACCGCAGGCGCTGATCATCACCAAGGCCAACGTCAAGAGCCGCGTGCATCGCCGCGTCCATCTCGACTATATCGGCGTCAAGCTGTTCACACCTGATGGCCATCTCGACGGCGAGATGCGCATCGTCGGCCTGCTGACCTCCAATGCCTATACGGGCAGCGCCCGCGCCATTCCCTATCTGCGGCTCAAGGTCGCGCGCGTCGCCAAGAACACGGGCTTCGACGCGGCGAGCTATTCCGGCCGCGCGCTGCTCAACGTGCTCGATGCCTTTCCGCGCGACGAGCTTTTCCAGATCGACGGCGAGACACTCGAACGCTTCGCGCTCGATATCCTGCAGCTGACCGAGCGCCCGCGCATCCGCGCGCTGGCCCGGGTCGACGAGTTCGACCGCTTCGTCTCGATCCTCGTCTTCATTCCGAAGGATCGCTACGACACGCAGGTCCGCCGTCGCGTCGGCGAATTCCTGGCGCGGATCTATGAGGGGCGCCTGTCGGCCGCTTACCCGGCCTATCCGGAAGGCCCGCTGTCCCGCACCCATTACATCATCGGCCGCGACGAAGGCCGCACGCCAAGGGTCGATCGCGCCACGCTGGAAGCCGGCATTGCTGCGATCGTCCGAACCTGGGCGGATGGCCTCAAGGACGTTCTCGACGAGCAGAAGGCGGGCCCGGCAGCGCGGTCGCTGACCGAGCGCTATGCCGAGGCCTTTGGCGCGGCCTATCGCGAGCGCTTCTCGGCAACCGATGCGCTCGAAGACATCGACATGCTGCAGAAGCTCACCCCGGAGCGGTCGCGCGCGGTCAATCTCTATCGCCGCGAGGGCGATACCGCGGCGCGGGCCAATCTCAAGGTCTTCTCGAGTGGTTCGCCGATCTCCCTCTCCGCCCGCGTGCCGGTGCTCGAGAACATGGGCTTCCGCGTCGTCAACGAGCGGACCTTCAACCTGACGCCGGCAGCCAATGGAGTTGAAGCGCCTGAGGCCGCCCGTGTCTGGCTGCACGACATGACGCTTGAGCGTGCCGGCGGAGGCGAAATCGATGTCGCCCGCCTCGATCCGACGATCGAAGCAGCGCTGATGGCCCAGTTCCGTGGGCTGGCGGAATCGGACCGTTTTGACCAACTCGTCCTTGCCGCCGGAATCGCCTGGCGCGAGGCGGCGCTGCTGCGTGCGCTCGGGCGCTATCTCAGGCAGGTCGGCGCGCCCTACGCCCAGGACTACATCGCCGATGCGCTGACCCGACACCCCGGCATCGCCTCGAAGCTGATCGCCTATTTCGTCGCCAAATTCGACCCGCATTTCGATGCGAGCAAGCGCGAGAAGGCGATGCAGGCCGAGCGTGACAGCATCGAAGCCGCGCTCAACGACGTCACCAGCCTGGACGAGGACCGCATCCTGCGGCGCCTGGTCAACCTGATCGAAGCGGCGCTGCGCACCAATTTCTTCCAGATCGGCCCGGATGGCTATGCKCGCAGCACGATCTCGCTGAAATTCGAATGCGCCAGGCTCGACGATCTGCCGCTGCCGCATCCGCTCTACGAGATCTTCGTCTATTCGCCCCGCGTCGAGGGTGTGCACCTGCGCTTCGGCAAGGTCGCGCGCGGCGGCCTGCGCTGGTCCGACCGGCCGCAGGATTTCCGCACCGAGGTGCTGGGCCTGGTCAAGGCTCAGCAGGTGAAGAACGCCGTGATCGTTCCGGTCGGCGCCAAGGGCGGCTTCTTCCCCAAGCAGTTGCCGCCGGCGAGTGATCGCCAGGCCTGGATCGCGGAAGGCACCGAGAGCTACCGCATCTTCGTCCGCACCCTGCTGGAGCTCACCGACAATCTCGACGGCGAGACGGTCATTCCGCCGGCCGACACCGTGCGCCATGATGGCGATGATCCCTATCTCGTCGTCGCCGCCGACAAGGGCACCGCAACCTTCTCCGATATCGCGAACGCGCTTTCGATCGAGAAGGGACATTGGCTCGGCGATGCCTTCGCCTCTGGCGGCAGCCAGGGCTATGACCACAAGAAGATGGGCATCACCGCACGTGGCGCCTGGGAGGCCGTGAAGCGGCATTTTCGCGAGATCGACATCGACATCCAGTCGACCCCCTTCTCGGTGGCGGGTGTCGGCGACATGTCGGGCGACGTCTTCGGCAACGGCATGCTGCTCTCGCCGGCGATCAGGCTTGTGGCCGCCTTCGACCACCGCGACATCTTCCTCGATCCGGAGATCTCGACAAGGCGGAAGTCACCCCGCCCGAACTGATGACCGCAATCCTCAAGGCGCGGGTCGACCTGCTCTGGTTCGGCGGCATCGGCACCTATATCCGAGCCACCGACGAGACCGATGCCCAGGTCGGCGACCGCGCCAATGACGCGATCCGGATTGCGGGCGCCGATCTGCGGGCCCGTGTCGTCGGCGAAGGCGCCAATCTGGGCTGCACCCAGCGCGGCCGCATCGAAGCCGCCCGCAACGGCATCAGGATCAACACCGATGCCATCGACAACTCCGCCGGCGTCAACACCTCCGACGTCGAGGTCAATATCAAGATCGCACTCGCGGGCCCTGTCCGCGACGGGCGCCTGCCTGAGAAGAAGCGCAACGCCCTGCTCGTCGACATGACCGATGAGGTCGGCCTCCTCGTCCTGCGCAACAACTACCTGCAGACGCTGGCGCTTTCGCTGACCGAGGCTCAGGGCGCGACGGCAACGCCCGCGCTGCGTCGCCTGATGCTGACGCTGGAAGCCCAGGGCCGCCTCGATCGCTCGGTCGAGTTCCTGCCGACCGATATGGTGCTGGCCGAGCGCGAGAAGCGCGGCGAGGGCCTGACCCGGCCGGAGCTTGCCGTGCTGCTGGCCTATGCCAAGCTCGCGCTGCACGATGCCTTGCTCGAATCGGCCATTCCGGACGATCTCTATCTCAACAACGAGCTCGCCCGTTATTTCCCGAAGGCGCTGCGCGACAAATACGGCGCCGAGATTGCCAGCCACAAGCTGCGTCGCGAGATCGTCGCAACCCAGCTCGCCAATGCCATCATCAACCGTGGCGGCCCGGCCATCGTCTCGACCCTGGCCGGCCAGACACGCGCCGACGCACCGGCGATCGCCGCGGCTTACGCCATTGCGCGTGACTCCTTCGATCTGATCGCCCTGAACGGGGCGATCGATGCGCTCGACGCCAAGATCCCGGGCAAGACCCAGATCGGTCTCTATGCCGCGGCCCAGGAACTCGTCACCGATCGGATGAGCTGGTTCCTGCGTCGGGGCGTCGCCAAACCGGGCTCCATCGAGCAAACGGTTGCGCATTACGCGAGGGGCGTCTCCGCACTCGCCGGCGAACTCGACAGCCTGCTGCCCGAGGCAGCCGCCCAGGCGCGTACGGCCCGCATCGCCGTTCTCGTCTCGGAATCAGTGCCCGAAACCCTCGCTGCGCGGATTGCCAGCCTGCCCGCACTTGCCCAGGCGACCGACATCGTCGACATCGCCGACCGGACCAAACGGTCGATTTCCGAGGTGGCGCGGATTCATTTCGGCGCCGATTCGGTCTTCGGCCTGTCCAGCCTGGCGGCAGCAGCAGCAGCCGTACCGGCGACCGACGATTATGAGCGCCTGGCCCGCGACCGCGCCATCGAAACGCTGGTCGATGCTCATGCCGGGTTGACTCAGGAGATCGCCTCGGGCGCAACCGGATCCGACACCCTCGATGGCTGGCTGGCCGAGCGTGGCGCGGAGGCCGATCGCACCCGCGCGACGGTCTCGGCCATCACGATGTCGGGCCTGTCCCTGCCGAAATTGATGGTCGCAGCCGGCATGCTCGCCGATCTTCCGAGAAAGCACTGAGACGAGATCATGACCGAGACCGAACGCGACATGCCCGCCACCCGGATCGACCCGAAACTGCTCGAGATCCTGGTCTGCCCGGTGACCAAGAGCACGCTCGAATACGACGCAGCAAAGCAGGAGCTGATCAGCCGCCCTGCCAAGCTCGCCTATCCGATCCGCGACGGCATTCCGATCATGCTGCCGGAAGAGGCACGGCAGATCGAGGGATAGACCCCGCTCTCGAGGCCCACTTCGGAGCGATCGGTGTCATGGTCGGGCCTGTCCGACCATGACGCCTCTCCTTAAAGCATCGGCCCGAAAAGTGGATTGCGGTGTTCGGGAAGGCCGATGCAAAGACAAAGGGTTAGATCATCGGAGTGGATACGATATCCGGTCCGATGATCTAGAGCGCCTCGCCTCTGAGCAGGCGCGGCGGGTCCCCTGCCAGTCCCGCCGCCTCGCGGATGAAGAAACGCTTCAGCCCTGGCATCCGATCGACCAGCCCGAGCCCGAAATCGCGAGCCAGGCGAAATGGCGTCACGTCATTTGAAAACAGCCGATTGAGCCCGTCCGTCACCGCGCCCATCGCAACCGTGTCGAAACGCCGGGCGCTTTCATAACCTTCGAGAACGTCGGCGCTGCCTGGATCGAGCCCAAGCCGCGCGGCATCGACGATGGCCTCAGCCAGGGCCGCGACATCCTTCAGCCCGAGATTGAGCCCCTGGCCGGCAATCGGATGGATCAGGTGAGCGGCGTCACCAAGCAGCGCCAGCCTGTCGCCGACGAAGCGTCGCGCCACGCCAAAGCCGAGCGGCATCGCCGTGACCTTGCTCTCCAGTGCAAGCTCCCCAAGCTCCAGTCCGAAGCGCCGCTCGATCTCGTCGAGCATATCGGCCTCGTCGAGCGAGAGCAGCGCCGCGACATTCTCCTCGCGCTCCGTCCAGACGATCGAAGAGCGGTGGCCGAGCCTGCCGCCGTCGCTGAGCGGGAGGATCGCAAAGGGCCCGGATGGCAGGAAATGTTCGACGGCCCGCCCGTCATGCGGCCGCTCATGGCTCAGCGTCGCAACCAGCCCGGACTGGTGGTAGGACCAGCCGACCCAACCGATGCCGGCGCGTTCGCGGAGCCGCGACCGCGCGCCATCCGCAGCCACGAGCAGCAACGCCGCAATGCGCTCGCCGCCCGCATAGGTGATCTCGATGGTATCGTCCTGCGCATCGAAACCGCGAACGCCTTCCGGCCGCATCTCGACATTCGCTTCACGGCAGGCGCTCAACAGCGCCGTCATCAGCGCCATGTTCTCGACCATATGGGCGAAGGATTGTCCGGGCTCGATCTCGCCGTCAAAGGTCAGGAAGACCGGACGCACCACGTCTGGATTGCGGCTGTCGGTCACCACCATTTCGGTCATCGCGGCAGAACTGCCTGCAACGGCCTCCCAGACGCCCAGCACCTCCAGCATGTTGCGTGCAGCCGCCGCCACGGCGTAGGCGCGGTTGTCCTGACGCGGCGGTGCCGCAAGCGCCGGGTCCGCCAGGACGATTGCATAAGCCTCGCCGAGCGCCCGTTTCAGCGCCAGCGCCAGCGAAAGCCCGGCGATGCCGCCACCCGCGATCACGATCCGCCTTCCGGAATGGCCGGTCTGCTGCCCCATCGTCCTGCTCCTGCGCCTCATGCCGACCACGCCTGGACCAGCGCTTGACGACGCCCGGTGCGTCGGTGCTGATGCGGAGGATACGGCGGAACCGTCTTCGGCTCAGCCGGCCCGCCCGTCAATCCGCCCGCCAGTCGAGCCTGAAGAACCATGTCCCAGATCAGCGACTCCCTGATGTCGATCCTCGACCTCGAGCGGCTCGAGCGCAATCTGTTCCGCGGTCGCAGCCCCAAGATCGGCTGGCAGCGGGTCTTCGGCGGGCAGGTCATCGGGCAGGCCCTCTACGCCGCCTGCCAGACAGTGGAAGGCCGCCAGCCGCACTCGCTGCACGCCTACTT
>NZ_JBFTZN010000132.1:0-14980 GCF_056406775.1 Allobosea sp. P1_A7 | reverse complement strand
TGTCAGCACGCCGCAGCCCGGCTTTGCCCTGCACCAGCTGACCTAGGGCGGCGGCGCCGAGGGGAGGGCGACGCAGAACGCGACAGCCTCCCCTTTGATGACCCGGATCCGAGCGGTGGAACTGAGCCGAGAGCATGTCGGCGGATCCGCCCGGGCCCTCGCATTCAATCTGAGGCCTCACTCGGCGCGAAGATTCTCGGCTGACGCTTTGCCCGACCGCCTGTCTGGCACGAGCTCGTAGGAGATCTTTTGTCCTTCGCGCAGGTCGCGCATGCCCGCTCGTTCGACCGCGCTGATGTGAACGAAGGCATCCTGGCCGCCATCGTCCGGCTGGATAAAGCCAAAGCCCTTGGTCGAATTAAACCACTTCACTGTTCCCGTCGCCATAAGCCACCTTTTAATTAATCGACAAGCCAGCATCGCACGACGCTCGAATTGCGCAAGCCGAAGTGTTGACGTCATGCCGTAGGCCAAGGTGATTGGCATTTTCTTGTTGGAACAGCGTATCTCTCGATTCTCGGTAGACTGGATTGGCGTTATAGGGTCGGCAGCCGTCACCACAGAGTGACGCAACTGGTTAAGCACCTTATCGCCCCGTCGTTGCGAGACACCCCGACGGGGCGGAATCTTTATTTGTGTTGGCCGGGCTGACAGGTCGGTCGTTCCCAGGCGTTGATGGCCCGAACAGGGCAATGGCGAGCACGAGATTAATAAATAGAAGTTGCCGGCGACTGAGCAAAGCCACGGTAATCCAAGAACCAAAATGGAGAGGGGAAGCTCTGAGACCTCAAAGGCCGCGATCAATTCCCGGCTACCACGGCCGCGATTGATCCTGACCCGCGTCGAATAGAGCTTCCCCTCCCACTTCCCCAGCCTAGGCGGCCCGATGGCTGCTCCGCAAGAAGCAGGGATGCCGGAATGTTATCTAACCGTTGCCCGCAGACCCATGCGAACAGYAGCCAGATACTTGTTCTTCTCAGCCAAACCCAGCTTCGAGGTAGTTGCGACGGTGTCCACTGGAGTAAAACCGACGCCAGCTAACCTGCGGGGGCAATGGTGGCGGGTGATGCGTCCGCGCGGCTGGCTCAGGCGGCATGTCGCGCCCGAGTTGGGGTCATCGCAACTGACGGAGTGGACGTCGGCGCCGATGAGATCTCGGGCACGGTCTACGTGTTCCGGCCACGGTCCACCGAGCGATCAAGCTCGTTCGATAGAAAGCAGAAGCCTTTCGCTGCCTATAAGAAAAAGGCCCGGCTTGCGCCGGGCCTTCCTTGGAGACGTAGAGAGACTTGGACGATCAGAAGTCCATGCCGCCCATGCCGCCGCCGCCCGGCATAGCCGGCATGGCGTCCTTCTTCGGCAGCTCGGCGATCATCGCYTCGGTGGTGATCAGCAGGCCGGCGAYCGAAGCCGCGTCCTGGATCGCCGTGCGCACGACCTTGGTCGGGTCGATGATGCCGGCCTTGACCAGATCGCCGTACTCRCCGGTCTGGGCATTGTAGCCGTAGGCGTAGTCCTTCGACTCGAGCAGCTTGCCGACCACGACWGCGCCGTCATCRCCRGCGTTGTCSACGATCTGCTTGGCCGGGGCCATGATCGCCTTGCGGACGATCTCGAYGCCGGTCTTCTGGTCGTCGTTCTGRGTCTTGATCGACTTGACGGTCTGGAGCGCGCGCAGGAGCGCCACGCCRCCACCCGGCAGGATGCCTTCTTCGACCGCAGCGCGGGTCGCGTTCAGGGCATCGTCGACGCGGTCCTTCTTYTCCTTGACTTCGACYTCGGTCGCGCCGCCGACGCGGATCACCGCGACGCCGCCAGCGAGCTTGGCCAGACGCTCCTGGAGCTTCTCGCGATCGTAGTCAGACGAGGTCTCCTCGATCTGCGCCTTGATCTGCGCAACGCGGCCCTCGATGTCCTTCTTCTTGCCGGCGCCGTCGATGATCGTGGTGTTCTCCTTCTCGATACGCACCTTCTTGGCGCGGCCGAGCATGTYGAGCGTCACGGTCTCGAGCTTGATGCCGAGGTCTTCCGAGATCAGCTGACCGGCGGTCARGATCGAGATGTCCTCGAGCATGGCCTTGCGGCGATCGCCGAAGCCCGGAGCCTTGACGGCCGCGACCTTCAGGCCGCCACGGAGCTTGTTGACGACGAGGGTGGCGAGAGCCTCACCTTCCACGTCCTCGGCGATGATCAGCAGCGGCTTGCCGGTCTGAACGACGGCCTCGAGGATCGGCAGCATCGCCTGGAGCGACGACAGCTTCTTCTCGAAAACGAGGATGTAGGGGTCCTCGAGCTCGRCRACCATCTTCTCGGCATTGGTGATGAAGTAGGGCGAGAGATAGCCACGGTCGAACTGCATGCCTTCGACGACATCAAGCTCGGTCTCGGCGGTCTTGGCCTCCTCGACGGTGATGACACCCTCGTTGCCGACCTTCTGCATCGCGGTGGCGATCATCTTGCCGACCGACTCGTCGCCGTTGGCCGAGATGGTGCCGACCTGCGCGACTTCCGCGTTCGARGTGACCTTCTTCGAGTTCTTCTTCAGGTCCGTGACGATGGCTTCGACCGCGAGGTCGATGCCGCGCTTCAGGTCCATCGGGTTCATGCCGGCGGCAACCGACTTCAGGCCTTCGCGCATGATCGCGGCGGCGAGCACGGTGGCCGTCGTGGTGCCGTCACCGGCGGCGTCGTTCTGCTTCGAGGCGACTTCGCGCACCAGCTGGGCGCCCATGTTCTCGAACTTGTCGGMGAGCTCGATCTCCTTGGCGACGGTGACGCCGTCCTTGGTGATRCGGGGAGCGCCGAACGACTTGTCGATCACGACGTTGCGGCCCTTGGGACCGAGCGTGACCTTGACGGCGTTGTTGAGGATTTCGACGCCGCGCAGCATCCGGTCGCGCGCGTCGGTGGAGAACTTGACGTCTTTAGCAGCCATGCGAGCTACTCCTTAATGAAAACGGGGAATGGAGGTCGCGTGGCGTTCAGCCGACGACGCCCATGATGTCGGATTCCTTCATGATCAGGAGATCCTGGCCATCGATCTTGACCTCGGTGCCCGACCACTTGCCGAAGAGGACGCGATCGCCCTTCTTGACGTCCAGGGCAACGAGCTTGCCGGCTTCGTCGCGGGCGCCAGGGCCGACGGCGACGACTTCACCCTCTTGGGGCTTTTCCTTGGCGGTTTCGGGGATGATGATGCCACCCTTGGTCTTCTCTTCGCCATCAAGGCGACGGACCACGACGCGGTCATGCAGCGGACGGAACTTCATGGTTCTGTCTTCCTCTAAGAAGGTAGAAACGGAACGCGCGGCYTGCGTGGAAACGCTGCCGGCATCTGTTAGCAGTCTCGRSKRTCGAGTGCTAACGGATGCCGCGGAGATAGGCTCGCCCCCCGGATGAGTCAAGGAAGCTTCTCGGCGGAAAGTGAATCGAAATTGCGGCGCGGCAAGCGGGGCGTCGCAAGACAGGGCGTGGCAAGAGGGATGCTGCGCAATCCCATGCGACGCGCTATCCTGTTGGAATGACCGAGCCCGTGCCCGATCCCCGGCTTGACGACATCGCCCGTTCCTGCGTCGCCTTGCACGTTCGAATGACTGCACGCGCCGTCACGCGCGCCTATGACGAGGCGATGCGGCCGAGCGGGCTGAAGATCACCCAGTTCGTCCTGCTCTCGGCGCTCAGCTCCGGCGCCTTCCGATCCGTGACCGAGCTGGCCGAGCGTTTTGCGCTGGAACGCACCTCGCTCACCCGCAACCTGCAATTGCTCGCCGCGGAGGCGCTGATCGAACCGCTGGAGTGCAAGGGGAGGGCCTTGGTCTATGCCGTGACCGACAAGGGCCGCGCGGCGATCGAGGCCGCGATCCCTTATTGGCAGGCGGCGCAGGAGCGCATCGAGGGCGGGCTCGGCCGGGAACGATGGAACGAGACCCGCGATGGCCTGCGGGCCTTGCGGCGGGTTGCCCGCGGCGCGACCTGAACGCTGTCTCGGGCGGAAGCAGACCTTGACCGCACGCGGCTTCTCATTAACGTGTATCTGCACGTTAATCGAGGGCTGTCCATGTCGCGAAAGATCGGCGTCGTCTCACGCGAGGTCTTGCTGGCCGAAGACGGTGTGTCCTTCCTGCGTGGCATGATGGAGGGGCGACATCCCGGCGCGCCCTTCGCCGATGCCATGGATTTCGATCTCGCGGAGGTCGAGGAGGGGCGGGTGGTGTTCGTCGGCAAGCCGTCGGCGCGCTACTTCAATCCGCTTGGCACGATCCATGGCGGCTGGACCGCGACGATCCTCGATTCAGCCATGGCCTGTGCGGCGCACGCGACGCTGAAGGCCGGCGAGGGTTACACGACGCTCGAGATGAAGATCAACTATGTCCGCCCGGTGATGCCGGGTGGCGGGATCRTACGGTGCGAAGGCAAGCTGATCCATCGCGGCGGCACGATTGCGACGACCGAGGGCAGGCTCACCGACGAGCGCGGCAAGCTGCTCGCGCATGGCACCGAAACCTGCATGATCTTTCCGGTCGGCGTTGCGGCAGGCCGCTGAAGTGGCGTCGTCCAGCGGTTCGTGACTAGGATACGCGCCGATGCCCCGGGGCGGAGTTGTCCATGCAATTCGCAGCGTTCCAGGATCTCGGGGTCGACGCAGCTTTTCAGTCATTCGCTGAGCCGCTGAGGACGCCGCTGCTCCGGCTGCGTCAGCTTATCCTCGACACAGGCGCCCGGACGACCGGGCTCGGCGGACTCGTCGAAACCCTGAAATGGGGCGAGCCTGCCTATCTCCCTGTGAAACAGCGTGTGGGGACGACCGTAAGGGTCGCTGCGTTGAAGGGATCGAGCAAGCACTACGCGATGTATGTCCATTGCCAGACGACACTGGTCGAGACCTTCGCGCGTCACTACCCCGACACCTTTCGCTTCGAAGGCAGCCGCGCCCTCGTCTTCCGGGAGGAGGAGGAGATTCCTGTCGGGCCGCTCGAACACTGCATCGGGCTCGCGCTGACCTACCATCGCTGGCGCTAGGGCTGGGCGCGATAGGCACTCGGACTGGCCCCCATCACCTGCCGGAAGCGGCGATTGAAGGTCGAGAGATCGCCGAAGCCTGCATCGAACGCGATGGTCGCGATCGTCAGGTCGGACCGGCGAAGCATCGTCGCGGCACGGTGCATCCGTGTCCGCAGCAGGAACTGATGCGGCGTCATGCCGATGAGCGTCCGGAAAGTTCGCAGAAAATGATAGCGGCTCATCGCCGCCTCGCGGGCGAGACCGGCGAGCGTCAACGGCTGCTCGCTTTCAGCTTCTATCAGCCGCAATGCTCTGGTGACCCGGCGCGCGTCCTGGGCGCTGGGGGCGACTGCCGCCGGGGGCTCGCCATTCTGCAGGGCTGCGACAGCGCCAGCAAGCCGAACCGCGATCTCCTCGAGCTGGTTTGCATCGCAGCGCGCGGCCTCCGCTACTGCCGCGAGCCGGGACGATGCCAGCGACGGTGGCAGGCAGGCCCGCGCAAATTCGAACCGCTTGGCTGCCGGCACGCCGGCCACGATGTCTTCCAGGTGTTCGGGCTCGAACTGGAAGGCGAGGCAGCGATCGCCGATAGCGTGTTCGTGGCCGCATTCGAAGCACGTGCCTCGATTTCCGAGCAGGATTGCGCCCGGCGCGAGCAGGGCGGTTCCGAGCGAAGAGCGATACTGAAAGCTGCCCGCAGTGACGACAGCGATGCAGCAATGCTCATGCCGTTCCTCGAAGGCAGCATCGGACGGGCCCGCCGTGCAGACGATGTCACGCACCCGCCAGCCCGGGCCGGATGCCAGAAGTTGCGACGTCGCTGTCATCTCGATTCAGCAATTTTTCCCAAGCGCAAGGCAGTGAGAGCGGCTTAACTCGCGGCATTCTGCACAACACTGGAGCCTGAACATGGCAGTGGCCATCACCGCTTTGAAGGAGGTACTCCATGCCGACGGGCCCGCGCCCGATCGGGTCGAGCAGATGGGTCTCTACAGCTGGCTCATCGGGGCATGGGCGATGGATGCCGTGATGCATGCCGATGATGGCACTCGGCACGAAGGCAAGGGTGAGATCTGTTTCGGTTGGGTGCTGGGCGGACGGGCGATCCAGGATGTCTGGATCCTGCCCGGCTTCTTCCACGGCACGACGCTGAGGGTCTACGACCCCGCGCTCGACGCCTGGCATATCCTCTGGAGCGACCCGCTCAAGCAGTATTACACGCGTCAGCTCGGTCGGGCCGAGGGGCCAGATATCGTCCAGCACGGCAAGCTGGAGGACGGCACGGCGATCCGGTGGCGCTTTACCGAGATCACACCGAACGCGTTCCGCTGGCTCGGAGACCTTTCATCCGATGAAGGAAAGACCTGGCGCCTGCAGGCCGATTTCCGCGCCCGGCGCCTCGCCACCTGAAGCCCCCTGAGGAGAACCACCATGCTTGACCATGTCTCGATTGGCGTTCGCGAGATCGCTCGCACCAAGCGCTTCTACGACGCGTCGCTCAGTGCCCTCGGCTACCGCTGCCTGAGCCATGACGACAATTCGCTGGGCTATGGCGGCGATGCGGTCGCATTCTGGATCGGCAGGGCCCAGGCTCCTGTCCCGCCGGATCCGGGCTCGAACCTGCACTTTTGCTTCGCGGCCCCCAGTCGGGCGAGCGTCGACGCCTTTCATGCGGCAGCGATGAAGGCGGGCGGCAAGGACAATGGCGTGCCAGGGCTGCGGGCGGATTACGGGCCGAACTATTACGCGGCCTTCGCAATCGATCCCGACGGCTATCGGATCGAGGCCTATTGTGGGCAGCCGGATGGCTGATGGATCACGGCGCCTGCCAGGGCGCTACCGCCTCCTTCAGTGCGTCGTGGGAAGATTCCGCGCGGACCATTCGCTGCGGGGAACCGCATCGCCGACCAGGAACTCGAAACCGGCAACCTTGCTGCGATCGGGCGTGGTCTCGCATCTGAACCTGAGCCTGTACCATTGCTGCTTGCTGCGGAAGGCGGCGCCGTCGGCCTGCAGGATTCCCGCCGAGAATCTGGTGTCCGCCATGGCGTAGGCGACAACCCTGTCCGGCTGGAACTCTGCTTTCCATGCCTGGATCTGGCTCATCGCTTCGAGGTTGCATAATTGCTCGATGCGCTCTGAGGGATCCAGGTGGGTCAGGGCTTCCCGCGCCTGCCGGCTGCGCGGTTCGGCAAGGACCTTGCCGGATAGCGTTCGTCTTGCTCGGATCATGACGGGCGCCGCAACGACAGGAGGGGTATTGGGCCGGGGCTGCGGAGGAGACTGCGGCGCTGCGGCAGTGATCTTTGGCGGTGCAGGCTTCGGAGCCTCGGGAACGGGCTCCTGCTGCCTTGGTTCGGCCACGGCTTCGGCCTGTTGCTGCGTGACCAACTCGACCTCGATGCTGTCCTCCGGAGCCGGTGTCAACGGCTCGATACTGGGGAGCCAGATCAAAGCCCCCAAAAGACCGACATGCAGACCGAGCGAGCCGATGGCGCCATGGGCTTGCGATCCGTGACGCGGATGTCGGAAGAACCTCATGGATCACAGCGCTGCCGCGATGAAGAACGCACTCAACCGCGGGCCCCTCCGCGTGCTGTTCGGACGGCTGCAGAAGTCGCAATCAATCGGGCGCTTTTGCGGCAGCGGCTCGATTGTCGGACGGGATATCGCATCCGGCGGGATGATCTGATCGTCCGTGTTTGCATTGGCCTTCCCGAAAGCCGAAATCCAGCCTTCGGGCCGATGCTCTAGCGTCTGCTGACCGCAACGGCGCCGGCGACGATCAAGACGGCGCCCGCATAGGTGGTCCAGAGCGGAATTTCGCCGAAGAAGGCAAACCCGAGCAGGCTCGCCCAGACAAGCGCCGTGTACTCGATTGGCGCGAGCCGCGACGCGGCTGCGCGAGCAAAGGCGGAGGTCAGCATGAGATGGCCGGCGACGCCGAGCAGGCCGGCGCTGAGATAGGCAAGCAGGTCCTTGCCGGTCATGGGCACGAAGGCGAGCCAGGCAGGAATGGCGAGGCAGAGCGCCGGCCCGCAATTCTGGAAGGCGACGATGACGGCCGGATGTTCCTTCACGGCGATCCGTCGCAGCAGGATCAGATTGAACGCATAGGACACTGCTGAGAACAGGGCTGCGGCGACGCCGAGCTCCGCTCCGGTGACGCCGCCCTGCAGCCTGGGCCAGACCATGACGAGCATGCCGAGCAGGCCGAAGCCGAGGGCCTGGAGAATGCGCCCGTCGAGCCGTTCCTTGAGCAGAAATCCGCCGAGCAGGGCGACGAAGACCGGCGCGAGGAAGGACAGGGTGAGCGCCTCCGCCAGAGGCAGCACCGAGATGGAATAGAAAAAGCTGCCGGCGGTGAGCACTACGAGCGGCACGCGCACGACATTGCCGATCAGGCTGCTGCGGGTCGGGAAGGCCGGGCGCACCGCCGCAAGCACGATGAGGGCGCAAAGGCCGCCTGCGGCAAAGCGCATGAACAGGGCGACGATGAAGGGATGGTGCTGCATCTGCGCCTTGATCACCGCGTCCATTGCGGTGAGCAGGGCGATGCCGAAGACGGCTCGGAGCGCTGTGCCTGCGGTCATTCCGGTTGGCCGGTGAGGCGCTTGCGGAAATGATACTCCCAGCTGAAGGAGATATCGCCGAGATAGCGCTGCCCCGGCCAGCGGACGAAGCCGAGCTTCTCGTAGAAGCGATGGCCGCGTGCAAAGCGCGCGTCGGACCACAGGATCATCTCTGCATGGTTGCCGGCTTCCGCGAAGCGCAGCGCCTCTGCAAAGAGCACCTGCGCAAGGCCGGCGCCGCGCCAGGCGGGAGAAACGTAGACCTTCGCAAGCTCGGCGGCATTCTGTTCGGGAACTGGAAAGATGCCGAGCGACCCGGCGATCCCGCCATCAGGCGCCTCTGCGATCCAGAGCCGGCCGCCCTTGGCCGCGAAATGGCTCGCCGGCCTCCGCAACTCCGGAAACTCCGACCAGTCGAAATGGCAATCGGGATATTCGGCGAAGCTCGCGGCGATCAGGGCGGCGAGCGGTTCTGAATCATCGTCGCGCGCGGCGCGAAGCGGCGGAAGGCTTGCGGTCATGCCGCAGCGATGCAGGCCAATCCGGATTGGCGCAAGGGGGAGGCGCAACCGCTGCGCGCATGCCGTTCAGCTCAGCAATGCACATGCCGCATCGGCGGTCTGTTTCGGCGCTGCTGCGCCGGTCGCTCGACACCAGCGGAATCCGGAACGCGAATGGCCAGATATTCGACGCGCTTCCGCTTGGAAATGCACGAGCGGACGGTTAGGGCAGTTGTATATCGATGATGTGGTTGCCGTGTGAGTCGCGCGGCAGCTTCGTGCTGGCGCCATGACCGGGATCATATGACTGTTCTCGTGCCCTTCATCATCAATGCCGGGCTGAATTTCGTCCTCGGTCTGCTCATCGCCTATTTTCTCGGGCCCGCGGCTTTTGGACTCTACGCCATTGGTGCGGCCATCGTCGTGCTGGTGAACACCGCGCTGCTCGACTGGCTGAGGGTCTCCGCGATCCGCTTCTACTCCCTGACGGCGCGCGAGAAGCAGCCGGAGATCCGCGCGACACTGGATATCCTGGCGGCCGGCATCAGCATTGCCCTGTCCGGCCTGCTGATCGCGGCGATCGTGGCAGGCATCGATTTCCGCCTGCCGGCGATGCTGCTTGCGGCTGCCGTGCTCGGCGGCATCGGGGCTGGGCTGTTCGACTATCATGGCGCGATTGCGCGGGCCCGCTTCCTCGACGCCGCCTATGCCAAGCTGATCATCGTCAAGAACGTTCTGGCGCTGATCCTGATGGTTGGCGGAGCCTGGATCACGCATGATCCCGCCATTGTTCTGCTTGGCGGCCTGATCAGCGTGGTGGTGGCGCTGCTTCTCGTCCGGCGGGCGCTGGCCGATGCGCCGCTTTCGCTGTCGGCGGCCGACAAGGCCGTCGCCTGGAGCTTCTTCATCTATTCCCTGCCGCTGATCGGCAGCAATGCGGTCTACTCGCTGATCCCGCTGATCAACCGCTCCCTGCTCGCCGGCGCCCATGGCTTTGCCGAGGCCGGCTATTTCTCCCTGGCCTCGGATATGGGGCTGAAGCTCTTCGGCACGCTCGCCTCGACCCTGGAGATCGTGCTCCTGCGAGAGGTCATTCGCCTCGACGAGACGCGCGGGCGACGGGCGGCACTGCGTCGTATCGCGGAGAACGTCGTCGTGGTCTTGATGGTGGCGCTCCCCGCAGCCGCCGGACTCTGGCTTGTCCTGCCCGCCTTTGAACGGATTCTGGTTCCGCCGAGCTTTCACGGTCATTTCTCGGCCTATATGTCGATCCTGATCCCCGGGTTCGTGGCTTTGACGATCTCGCAGGCGGCCTTCATCCCGGTCTTTCTCCTGGACAAGCGCACCCGCATCGCGCCCATGGCAACGGGCCTCGGCCTGGCATGCAATCTGCTGCTGGTGCTCACTCCCCTCGGAGCGGCGGGACCGCAGCGTTACGCCTATGCGCAGGCAAGTGCTTTCATTGTCGCGCTCGGGGTGACTGCGGCTGCGGCACTCCGTTCGCTGCCGATCTGGCCGGCACTGCGAGATTGCGCCTGCGTGCTCCTCGCCGTGCTGTCGATGGTTGCTGCAACCTGGCCGCTGTCCGACCGTTTCGCGCCCCCCATCGAACTCGTGCTCCAAGTCGGCGTGGGGGCGCTCGTCTATGCGGTTGTCATCCTGGGTTGCGACGTGATGCGGAGCCGCTCCCGGCTTTCCTTGTGGTGGGTCATGCGCAAAAGCCGCGCGGCCCGATGACGTGGCAAGGTTTGCCCGATAGCCCGGCACCGGCCGAAGAGCTCAGCACGGTCACCCGAAACGCTTCGTTCACTCTCTCTCTAGGCGGGTTGCTAAGGTTAATTCGCTGAAGTCACGCGATTGCCGGCGGAAATGCTGACGAAGCGGCAGCGATTCACCATTCCTTTGAGGGCGGCTCCCCAGGCTCTTCGCAGCTTGCTGAAGAGAGTTGCGTCATGCGTCCCGTCCTGTTCGTTCCGCTCGCGATCCTGTCCGGGATGTGCGCCACCAACGGCCCCGTCTCCGCGCAGAGCTACGGGCGCCCAGCCGATCCCCTGGTGACCGGCTCTACCGCGCGTGGCAACTACGGTGGCGGCTTCATCGAGATGCTGATGACCGGTCGGGACCCGACGCCCCAGGGCCGGGGCGGGGCGGTCTATAATCGGCCGGGCGGCTACTCCGCCTATGGCCAGCGCGTCGTACCCGGGCAGGGCTATGGCGCCGATCCGTTCGAGCAGGCATCCGAGCCGCGGGCTCCGGGGCGCCGCATGGCCGCGCTCGGTGAGCCCATGCAGATGCAACGGCCGATCGAGCGCGTGCTCGATCCGCGTTTCCAGAAGCAGGAAGTCGCCTATGACGGCCCGCACAAACCGGGCACCATCGTCATCGACACGCCGCGGAAGTTTCTTTTTCTCGTCCAGCCTGGTGGCCGCGCCTTGCGCTATGGCATCGGCGTTGGGCGACCAGGTTTCGAATGGGCTGGCATGAAGGCTGTGACGCRCAAGGCGGAATGGCCGAGCTGGACGCCGCCGGCCGAGATGCTGAAACGCCGCCCGGATCTGCCGCGCTTCATGTCCGGCGGGCCCGAGAATCCGATGGGCGCGCGCGCGCTCTATCTCGGGTCGTCGCTCTATCGCATCCACGGCACGAACGAGCCGCACACGATCGGTCAAGCCGTTTCCTCGGGCTGCATCCGGATGACCAATGACGATGTGACGGACCTCTATGGCCGGGTGCGGGTCGGCGCAAAGGTGCTGGTGATCTGAGGCGGCGCACCACCTGCGCAGCCGTCACGAACTGCCGATGAAAATGCCGGTTGCAAGGACCAGCAGGCCACCGAGCACGATCTGGACGATCGCCGATGTGAACGGCGTCTCCATATAGCGCCAGCGGACCCAGGCGATCACGATCAACTCGATCGCCACGATGATGCCGGCGATGGCCGTGGCGGTCCAGAAATCGGGGATGAGGTAGGGCAGGGTATGGCCGAGCCCGCCGACCGTGGTCGCGACGCCGCAGGCAGCACCACGCACCCAGGGATGCCCCCGTCCCGTGATGGTCCCGTCATCCGAGAGAGCTTCGGTGAGGCCCATGCTGATGCCCGCGCCGACCGATGCGGCGAGGCCGACCTGGAAGGCATTCCAGGAATCATGGGTCGCGAAGGCGGCCGCGAATATCGGCGCGAGCGTCGAAACCGAACCGTCGATCAATCCGGCAAGCCCTGGCTGAACGATCTGCAGCACGAACAGGCGATGACGGGTCTGGTCTTCCTCGGCGGTCGCATCCGAGGTCAGGATGGTTTCGCCGAGGCGCTGCGCCAGGCTTTGATGCGATTTCTCGGCTTCGGAAAGGTCAGCCAGCAGTTTGCGCGTCTCGACGTCCTGCGCCCGTTGCGCTGCACGAGCGTAGAAGCCCGAGGCTTCCTCTTCCATCAGCGCCGCTTGCGTCCGGGCGGTGTCGAGTCGCAGCCCGTCCATCAGCCAGACCGGGTTGCGCTTCAGGAACCCCTTCATATCCTGGCGGGTGATGTAGGGCAGTTCCTTGCCGAAGCGCCGCTCATAGAGCGAAAGTAGGCTGTGGCGATGACTTTGCTCTTCCGCCGCCATCTCGTCGAAGACCTCGGCGGAATGCGGGTAGATCGGCCGAAGGCGATTGGCGAGGGAAAGGTAGATTCGGGAATCCTCTTCCTCATTGGCGATCGCGAGCGCGAGGATCTCGGCCTCGTCCAGATCGTCGATGCGTTTCATGATCACCTCTTAGATTAGAATTATTCTAATCTAAGAGGTGCGCGCCGGGTTGGGAAGGCCCCCAACGAAAACGGCCCGCCGGAGGGCGAGCCGTTGTTGGTACGGGTGGACGCAGCCGGAATCAGGCCCAGTCGCCGCCATCATCGATGGGGTCGTCGTCCTGGCCGGGTTCATAGGGCTCGTCGTAGCTGGCCTGATCGTAGGTTGCCTGGTCGGAAGCACCCTGATCATAGGCCGCCTGCTGGTTGTCGGCGGTGCCGGCATCCTTTTCAGGCGTATCGGCCGGTTTGCTGGCGTCGGCCGCCTTGCTGGCATCTGCCGTCTCCGCGGCTTTTGCCTCGCCGCCCTTGCCGCCGCCAAAGGCGTTGGTCAGGACATTGCCGAGCATCATGCCGCCAGCGACGCCGGCTGCCGTCGTCAGCGCTGAGGCCATGAAGCCACCGCCACGTCCGGGCGCCTGGGCCTGCTGGTTCGCCCAGGGGCCTGCCTGCTGCTGGCCTTGCGGGCCGCCGAAAGCCTGACCGGGGGCTGGCTGCTGCTGCGGTTGCTGACCGGTCCAGGCGGCCGATGGRGCCTGCCCTGCCGGGCGCGCCGGGAAGGCCGGCACGGAACCGCTGCGTGCCGGGGCGTCAGCTGGCCGAGATGCGCCACCGAAGATGCCCGACAGGAAGCCGCCGGCCTGCGCCGGAGCCTCGCTCGGTCGGCTCTGCAGGTCACGAACCTGCGCCTGCAGTTCCTCGACCTGGGCCTGAAGGTTGGTCAGCGCCTGTTCCTGAACGTAGACGGCCTGCGCCATGGCATAGGGCGCATAGGGCTGCTCGCGCAGGCGCTCCGCGATGTAGCGTTCAGCCTCGGGGTCGCGGGGCTGGTTGGCCGCCTGTCTCAGGCGATCGAAAATCCCGGCGATCACGTCGCGTTCTTGCGGCGTCATCGTCATCTCCTCTCGTTTGGACGGCGCGGGTGCGCCGCCGCGTCAAGAGGTGGGGGCTGCCTGTGACGCTATCAAGGCAGTGCGTCGATCAGGCATTGCCGACATTGCTGTACTGGAAGCCACGGCGGCGCATGTCGTCCGAGCGGTAGATATTGCGCAGATCGACAACGACGGGTTCGCGGAGCGCGGCCTTGACCGCGGCGAGATCGAGCGCGCGAAAAGCGTCCCATTCCGTCACGATCACCAGCGCATCTGCGCCCCTGATGCAGGAATAGGCGTCGCTCGCGTAGGAGACCCCGGGCAGCAGGGGCTTGGCCGCATCCATGCTTTCGGGATCATAGGCAACGATCTCGGCCCCGGCATCCTGTAGCGCGGTGATGATCGCGATCGAGGGCGCTTCGCGCATGTCGTCGGTGTTCGGCTTGAAGGCGAGGCCAAGGATGGCGATTCGCTTGCCGCGCACCGAACCACCGCAAGCGGCGAGCACCTTGCGGGCCATGGCGCGCTTGCGCTGGTCATTGACGGCGACGACGGTCTCGACGATCCGCAGCGGAGCAGCGAGGTCCTGCGCCGTCTTCATCAAGGCCAGCGTATCTTTCGGAAAGCAGGAGCCGCCATAGCCGGGGCCGGCGTGCAGGAACTTCGCGCCGATGCGATTGTCGAGGCCGATGCCGCGCGCGACCTCCTGGACATTCGCGCCGACGGCCTCGCAGAGGTCGGCCATTTCATTGATGAAGGTGATCTTGGTCGCGAGATAGGCGTTGGCGGCGTATTTGATCAGCTCGGAGGTTCGGCGCGAGGTGAAGAGAAGGGGCGCGGCATTGAGATAGAGCGGCCGGTAGATGTCCTCCATCACGGCGCGCCCGCGTGCATCGTCGGTGCCGATCACGATCCGGTCCGGACGCTTGAAGTCGCTGATCGCGGCGCCCTCGCGCAGGAATTCCGGGTTCGAGACCACAGCGAAATCGGCCTCCGGCCGGCTCTCCCGCATGATCCGCTCAACCTCGTCGCCGGTGCCGACCGGAACGGTCGACTTGGTGACGACGACGGTGAAGCCTTCAAGCTCGGCCACGACGTCGCGAGCGGCCTGATAGACATAGGAGAGGTCGGCGTGGCCGTCGCCACGCCTGGCCGGGGTACCGACTGCGATGAAGACCGCGTCTAGGAGAGGTCGGCGTGGCCGTCGCCACGCCTGGCCGGGGTACCGACTGCGATGAAGACCGCGTCGGCGCC
>NZ_JBFTZN010000131.1:0-22685 GCF_056406775.1 Allobosea sp. P1_A7 | reverse complement strand
GCCTGAGATCGTCGAGCCCGGGATCGCCGAAGGCGCTGACGACGATGCCGACGCAATCGGCGGCGTGCCGCAGGCCGATCTCGACGACCTCTTCGGCCGAGGCGAGCAGGTCGTCCTCCGTCACGATCATGACCGGGCTGCGCTCGGCCGTGGCGACTGCCACGGCCAGCGCGTTCTTCGTCGCCCGCTGCGCGATGGCTTGCATCATCGCGCTGGTGGACTGCGAACTGTTCGGATTGATCAACAGGATATGCCGGGTCACGCTCTCGCTGCCTTCGCTGGTTGGGCAAGTGGGTCGGCAAGGGGCTCGGCCGCCGGGACATCGGTCTCGGCCGGTTGGGTAATGTCTTCCATCGACCGGCCATAGGTTTCCGGGCCCATCTGGATGCAAAGCACGAAGACCGCATACATCGCAGCCGCCAGCGAAAAGACGCCGACCATGCCGTATTTGTCGAAGAGCATGCCGGAGATGAGCGGCACGAAGGAGCCGGCGGCCGAACCGGTCGCCAGGATCAGCGCGACGCCGAAGGCACGGATCCGCGTCGGGAACAGCTCGGGAGCATAGATCCAGATCGAGGTGTTGAGCAGCAGCACGAAGAACTGGAAGATCGCACCGAACAGCAGCACCATGTAGATATTGCTGCCGAGATAGGCGATCGACACGGCTGCAACGCACGCTAGGGCGGCGCCGACGGTGAGAACCAGCTTCCGGGGCAGATAATAGCCCAGGTCGAGGCAGCGATCGCGCCCAGCACGCTGCCGCTCTGGATGATCATGCTGTAGAGCAGGCTGCCCTGCAGCGTATACCCCATCGAGACGAAGATCAGCGGCATCAGCGTCAGCACCGAGAGCTGCGCGCCATAGCTCATCAGGATGGCGATGGCGACCGGGATCGTCCGACCGAGGAAGGGCTGGCGGAACAGCTCGCGCCAGTCGGATTTGACCGGGGCCTGCGTCGCATCGGCGGTGAGATAGGGGTGCACGACGAGATTGCGCGGCCGCAGGCTTCCGGACGCGAGGATCGACAGGACCTTGTTGGCCTCGTCGAACCGGTTCCGGGACGCGAGGAAACGCGGCGTCTCGGGCACGTAGCGCCGATAGAACACGGCCAGCAGCGCCGGCACGGCCAAGGCGGCGAAGAGCCAGCGCCAGCTATCCTCGCCTGGAAACAGCGTAAAGATCAGCAGACCGAAGGCCGGGGCGAGGAAGTTGCCGAAGCCGCCGGCGCCAACATTGACGAGCCCCGCCGCAGTGCCCCGGAACTTGGAGGAGCAGAATTCGGAGAGCATGGTCACGGCTGTGGAGATCTCGCCGCCCACGCCGAAGCCGACGATGGCGCGCGCGATGCAGAGCGTGAAGAAGTCCGGGGCCAAGGCGCAGGCGGCCGAGCCGATCGAGAACAGCAGCAGGTTGATGGTCAGCATGACGCGGCGCCCGTAACGGTCGCCGAGAATGCCCGACATCAGCCGCCCGATCGCGGCGCTGCCGAAGGTGATGGTGTTGAGCAGGCCGATATCGGCGCCCGTCAGGCCCCAGTGCTGGCGCAGCAGCGGGCCGGCGACGCCGATGGTGTTCTGTTCGAAGCTGTCGAACAGACAGCCGATAAGGACCAGTGCCAGGATCTTCTTGTGAGCGCCGGTGACGCCGATCCTGCTGAATGCGGTTTCCAATTGACGCGACATCGGCGTCGATGCGCCTGGTGGCTGCGAGATGTCCATTGCCATGATCGTTCCCCTGATCGTTCGTGATGGTTCGCGCAGGCCTCCCGCTGTTTTTCGGCTGGTGCGAGGCTTGCGCCGTCTGCTGCTGCCCTGGAAGTGGTCGTATGCTCCCTCTGGTTCCAAGAACGGCCCGTCTCCTTCGGGCGCCATTGGAACAATTCGTTCATATGAAGCTATCTGAAACTACAGTTTCGTAAAGCACCATAAATGCGCAATCCCTGCCGCTTCTTGCGTCAGGGATTGCAAGGCCGTTCACAAGGGAGAGGTTCCGACCAGGGCCGCGGCTCATCGTTTAGAGCGTGCCTAGCGCGAAAAACCGTTGCCACTTTTTCGCAGCATGCTTTGGACGATCTCAGAGCTCGTCGAGCGCGTCGTTCAACGCCTCGATATTGCGCAGGCGCGTGCGCCCCGGGGCACCGGCGATCTCGATGCAGCGCATGATGAGAAGATGGCAGAGCGCCATCACTGCCGTGTGGTTGAACAGCGGTCCCGGCGCCAGAGTCTGGCAGCGGAAATGCCACTGGCTGCGCGTCTCGTACTCGGCACTCTCATCCGTCACGAAAAGCAGCCGGGCGCCCGACCTGCCGATCTGATCGAGCAGCGCCTCGGTCTGCGAGACACGCCGGCGCAAGCCGAAGAAGATCACCACGTCGTCGGGAGAAAGGCTGGCGAGATGCTCGCCAAAGGTCTGGCCGCCGCCGGGAATGGCGACGACGTTCTCGATGACCTGCGTCAGCTGCCATTGCAGATAGGTCGCGAAGGCGAAGCTCGCCCGGAAGCCGATGACCCAGACCTTGCGCGCCGCCAAAATCGCTTCGGCCGCGCCGCTGATCTGGGTTTCCCCGATGGGCCGCAGCGTTTCCTCGAGATTGGCGATGCCCTGGGAGAGATTGGCGGCGATCGATTGCTCGCCGCTCGTGTCCGTCGTGGTCAGAAACAGGCGGGAGCCGCTTTGCCGGTCGAGCCTGGCGTGCCGGCGGGCCTCCTCGTAGCTCTCATAGCCCAGCCGCTGGACGAAGCGGGAGACCGTTGCCTTCGAGACATGGGCCAGCGCCGCCAGTTCCTGGGCCGAATAGGTCGCGACCTCGCCGGGAAAGTCGCAGACGAAATCGCCGAGGCGCCGCTCGGCAGGGGATAGATCGGACAGGATGCTGCGCACGCGGTTCAGAAACGACTTTTCCTTGGAATTCATGACCGGCGCCGCAAGCATGGGAGGTAACGCAACCTCTTCCGTCATGGCTTTCATTGCAAGCAGCAGCTGGCGTAGCGAATGGGTCGTCCGACCATTCGAAGCCATGTTGAGCTCTTCAGGTGAGTTGCGCGGGGCTCCAAGCGAGGCGCTGCGGTTCAGGCCGAACTCTCAGCCCCCCGTTCCAGTCCCCGCCAGCGCAGCTCAGCTCACCCGCAGCATGTCGCTGCCATCGCCGAGATAATGCAGGACATCGCGCGGGATCGAGGGGTCGTCGGGCTGCAAGGTCGTGGCGATGGCCATGTCCGCCCTGCCGATCAGGCCGGCGCGGCGATAATGCAAGGCGGTCCTGGTCGCATAGGGCTCGCGCAGCATGGTCGCCGCGATGCCGCTGGCGATGCCGAACATGAACTTGGTCTTGCTGCGCTGAACCGGCATCAGGATCGAGGTCGTCAGCTCGTTCTTCTGGACGCTCTCGAAATCGAAGAAGAAGATCCGCCCGGCCAGCGGCACCGTGAAGCCGTGATATTTGAAGATGTAATCCGTCTTTCCGCGGGCTTCCGCGCTCGGAAAGCGTTCGAGATAGCAATGCTGGTAGAGATTCTCGTTGCGGTAGATGCAGAGCAGCGAGCGGATGATCGCGCCCTTGTAGATCGATGAATACTGGTAGCGGTCATAGACCCCCGCGATATCGGGCGTCTCCCGCTTGGCGCCGAGTACGGCTGCATTCATGAAGGCGTCGAACTGGCGCGAGCCGCGCAGCCGTTCCAGCACCGGAAAATAATTGCCGTCGACGAGCATCCGGACCTCGTCGGGGTCGGCGAAGAGCACGGCGGTGCCCAGCCCGAAGAACTGCGAGATCAGCCGGATATTGCCGGGCGACGGCAGGTGCACGCCGGAGAGGTATTTGTTGAACTGCTGCCGGTTGAGCCCGATCTTCTGGCAGACGGCCGTGATCGAGCTGTGCCGCTCGCAGAGGAACCTCAGGTTCGCCGAAAATCGTTCCACGCCATCCGGTCTCAAAGCGCCCCGCCCCCCAAGCATCAGCAGCATGATGACGCGATCACTGCGTCACTTCGCGTCAGCAATCAAGCGACTGCGAAATTGTCAGCCGGCACGGCAGCGCCGAACACTTGCGCTCAGATGTGGTGTGGAAGGCAGTGATGATCAGGCGCTTGAAGACGGCGGCACGGTTTGACGATGCGGTTCAGGACAAGGCTCTCACCAAGGCGGTGGAGGAGCTGCTGGCGCAGGTCGAGACGGGCGGCGATGCAACGGTGCGTGCGCTTGCCACACGGTTCGACGGGCTCGACCGCGCCTCCTACAGGCTGAGCGACGCCGAAATCCGGGCCTGCGTCGACGGGCTGACGACGCAGCAGCGCGACGACATCGCATTCGCCCAGGAGCAGGTCCGCAACTTCGCGCAGGCGCAGCGCGCGGCGCTCCGGGACATCGAGGTCGAGACGCTGCCGGGCGTCATCCTCGGGCACAAGAACATCCCGATCGCGAATGTCGGCTGCTATGTGCCCGGCGGCAAATATCCGCTGCTGGCATCGGCGCATATGTCGGTGGTCACCGCCAAGGTCGCGGGCTGCGAGCGCATCATCTCCTGCGCGCCGCCCTTCAATGGCGCCCCCGCCCCCCTGATCGTCGCCGCCCAGCATCTGGCCGGCGCGGATGAGATCTACTGCCTCGGCGGCGTCCAGGCGATCGCGGCGATGGCCTTCGGCACCGAGACGATCAAGCCGGTCGACATGCTGGCCGGCCCCGGCAATGCCTACGTGGCCGAGGCCAAGCGCCTGCTCTTCGGGCGGATCGGCATCGATCTCTTCGCCGGCCCGACGGAGACGCTGATCATCGCCGACGAGACGGTCGATGGCGAGATCTGCGCCACCGACCTGCTCGGACAGGCCGAGCACGGCGTCAATTCGCCGGCGATCCTGCTGACCACCTCCGAGGCGCTGGCGCGCGAGACGATGCGCGAGATCGAGCGGCTGCTCGCCATCCTGCCGACCGCCAAAATCGCGCGCCAGGCCTGGGAGGATTATGGCGAGGTCATCCTCTGCGACAGCGTGGAGGAACTCGCGGAGGAAGCCGACCGGATCGCGTCGGAACATGTGCAGGTGATGACCGCGGACCCGCAATATTTTCAGGATCGCCTCAAGAATTACGGCTCGCTCTTCCTCGGCGTGCGCACCACCGTCTCCTATGGCGACAAGGTCATCGGCACGAACCATACGCTGCCGACCAAGAAGGCGGCGCGCTATACCGGCGGCCTCTGGGTCGGGAAATTCCTGAAGACCTGCACCTATCAGCGCATCCTGACCGACGAGGCCTCGGTCCTGATCGGCGAAGCCTGCTCGCGGCTCTGCATCATGGAAGGCTTCGTCGGCCATGCCGAGCAGGCCAATATCCGCGTCCGCCGCTTCGGCGGGCGCAACATCCCCTACGGCGCCGCGGCCGAATAGTCCTGATGCTCTCCTTCATCATCAGGCGCATCGTCGCGGCCATCCCGGTGATGGCCTTCGTCGCCCTCTTCGTCTTCTCGCTGCTCTATATCGCGCCCGGCGATCCCGCTGCCGTGATCGCCGGGGACCAGGCCTCGCCGGCCGAGGTCGAGCGCATCCGGCAGAGCCTCGGCCTCGACCGGCCCTATCTGATCCGCTTCGGCGAATGGGCCTGGCGCGTCGTGCAGGGCGATCTCGGCACCTCGATCTTCACGTCGCGGCCGGTCACGCTGCTGATCGCGCAACGCATCGAGCCGACGCTGTCGCTGATGGTGCTGACGCTGCTCGTCACCGTGCTCATCGCCGTTCCCATGGGCGTGCTCGCAGCCTGGAACGCCGGCAGCGTCGTCGACAAGGCGGCGATGGCCTTTGCGGTGCTCGGCTTTTCCGTTCCGGTCTTCGTCGTCGGCTATCTCCTCGCCTATGTCTTCGCGCTCAAGCTCGAATGGCTGCCGGTGCAGGGCTACACGCCGCTCGCGGAGGGTGTCTGGCCCTGGCTGCGCAACCTGATCCTGCCGGCGCTGGCGCTCGGCTTCGTCTATATCGCGCTGATCGCCCGCATCACCCGGGCGACGATGCTCGAGGTGCTGCAGCAGGATTATATCCGCACCGCCCGCTCCAAGGGCGTCAGCCATCGCAACGTCCTGTTCCTGCACGCGCTGAAGAACGCCGCCGTGCCGGTGATCACGGTCATCGGCGTCGGCATCGCGCTCCTGATCGGCGGCGCGGTCGTCACCGAGAGCGTCTTCGCCATTCCCGGTCTCGGCCGGCTGACGGTCGATGCGATCCTGCAGCGCGACTATCCGGTGATCCAGGGCGTCATCCTGATGTTCAGCTTCGTCTACGTGCTGGTGAACCTGCTGATCGACCTCGCCTACACCATCGTCGACCCGAGGATACGCTATTGACCGCGCTCACCGGCACCGAGGCGGGCGCGGCCCGGCTCGTCGCGAGACCCTCGCGGCTGCAGCGCCTCCTGCGCTATCTCGGCCGGCACCCGTCGGTCGCGGTCGGCGGCGGGCTGCTGCTTGCCATGGTCGCGATGGCCGTGCTGGCGCCGCTGCTCTGGACGATCGATCCGACCCAGATCTCGCCGGCGCGGCGGACCCGGATGCCCTCGGAGCAATTCTGGTTCGGCACCGACATGCTCGGGCGCGACGTCTATTCGCGCGTCGTCTATGGCGCCCGCGTCTCGCTCGTCGTCGGGTTTGCGGTCGCGGCGCTTGCCTCGCTGGCGGGCCTGGCGATCGGCGTCCTCGCCGGTTTCGTGCGCAAGGCCGATGGCGTGATCATGCGCGCCATCGACGGCATGATGTCGATCCCGCCGATCCTGCTCGCCATCGCCCTGATGGCGCTGACACGCGGCTCGGTCGGCAATGTCGTCCTGGCGATCACGCTGGCGGAAATTCCCCGCGTTGCCAGACTCGTACGCGGCGTCGTTCTCTCGCTGCGTGAACAGCCCTATGTCGAGGCTGCCGTCGCCAGTGGCGCCAGGGCGCCGCGGATCATCATCCGGCACATCATCCCCAACACCATGGCGCCGATGCTGGTGCAGGCGACCTATATCTGCGCCAGCGCGATGATCATCGAGGCGATCCTGTCCTTCATCGGGGCCGGCATCCCGCCTGCGACGCCGTCCTGGGGCAATATCATGGCCGAGGGCCGCGCGCTCTGGCAGGTCAGGCCGCATATCGTGCTGTTTCCCGCGATCTTCCTCTCGATCACGGTCCTGGCGGTCAACCTGCTCGGCGACGGCCTGCGCGACTCGCTCGATCCGCGCATCGCCAAGAGCTTGTGAGGGAAAGCGCGTGCGGGAAGCGAAAGCGCGGGGAGCGCGCCCGGACGGGTTTCGACCCTGACCGCGAGCATTGCCGGCAATCCAACAATAAGGGGAAGGACATTCATGCGCGTTGCACTGGCCAGCTTTGAATTCGAGGGCAATACGCTCTCCCAGCAGATCAACGGGCGCGACAGCTTCGCCCGAAAGGTCCTTGTCGAAGGCGAAGCCGTCCTCCCGGCAATCGAGGGCCGCGACCTTGCCGTCACCGGCGCGCTCGAGGCGCTGCGCAAGGAAGGGCTCGAGGTCCTCCCCGTCCTCGTCGCCCATGGCGGTTCCGGCGGCGTCGTCGAGGGCGGCTTCTACCGCGAGACCTTCGAGACAATCGTCGCCGGCATCCTGAGAGAGCCGGTGGACGGCGTCTTCCTCGCCCTGCACGGGGCGATGATCTGCGAGGGCGAGAGCGATCCCGAGGGCGCCCTGCTCGCGGCGCTGCGCGCGGCGCTCGGCCCCGGCATCAAGATTGCCGTGAGCCTCGACCTGCACGCCCATGTCACGCCGCGCATGGCCGGGAATGCCGACATCCTCGTCGGCTACGAAACCTATCCCCATGTCGACGCCCATGGCACCGGGCGGCGTGCAGCCGAACTGCTGGCGGGCGCACTGCATGGCCGGATCCGGCCCGTGACCCGGCTCCGGCGCATCGACGCGCTCCTGCCCGTCGCCGGCGGCGCGACCCATGGCGATGCGCCGATGGCGGAGCTGCGCCAGCTCGCGCGCCAGATCGAGGCGGACGGGCGCGCGCTCGCCGCGAGCTATTTTCCGGTCCAGCCCTGGCTCGACATCGACGGTATCGGCATCGCGGGCGTCGCGGTGACCGATGCCGATCCGGCAGCTGCCACCGCGGTGGCCGGCGAGATCGTGCAGGCGATGTGGGACCGTCGCCGCGCCTTCGAGATCCCCTGCCTGTCTCCCGACGAGGCCGTCGCTGAGGCCGTTGCCCGTCCCGAGCTGGTGCTGATCTCGGATGCGCCCGACTGCGTCGGCGGCGGCGCGCCCGGCGATGCGCCGGCCGTGCTGGCGGCCCTGCTGCGCGCCGGGCTCAATGTGGAGGCGGCCGTGCTGGTCGTCGATCCCGCTGCTGCGGCAAGGGCCTTCGCGCTCGGCGTCGGCCAGAGGATCCACGTCGAAATCGGCTCAGGCCTCGACCCGCGCTTCCATCCGCCGGTCGCGGTGGAGGCGGTGGTCGAGAGCCTGCATGACGGCCATTTCACCTATTCGGCCGGCATTAGCGCCGGCACGCCCGGCCAGATGGGGCCGACCGCGGTGCTCCGGGCCGGCCGGCTCCGCATCGTCGTGCCGACCCACGCGACCTACGAATACGCGGACGAGCAATACCGGGCTGCGGGCATCGACATCGGCGACTGCAAGATCGTGGTTTTCAAGAACCCGATGAATTTTCGCACCCTGCTCGATGCCGGGACCTCCTGGGTCATGGTCGGCGGCGCGGGCCCGACGAACCCGAACCTCGCCAGCATCGACTGGCACGTCAAGCAGCGCCCGTTCTGGCCCTGCGACGACCAGGCGCAACCCGTTTTCATGGAGATGAGCCGTGACTGACCCCCTGCTTTCCTGGCCGGCGCCGACGCGCAGCCGCAACCGCCCGCCGATCGAGCCGCGCTTCGCCGAAGGCACGGCCTGGATCGACGGCAGGATCGTGCCGGTGGCGGAAGCCACCCTGCCGCTGCTCGACTGGGGCTTTCTGCGCTCGGATGCCTGCCAGGAGACGATCTCGGCCTGGGACGGGCTGCTGTTTCGCCTCGACGACCATCTCGATCGGTTCTGGCGCTCGCTGGAGCGCCTGCGCATGACCTCGCCGCTCAGCCGCGAGGAGATCCACAGCGCGGTCCACGCCCTGATCGCGACCGCCGGCTTCGACAACGCCTATGTGCAGATCATCATGACGCGCGGCCGGCCGCCGATCGGCAGCCGCGACATCCGGCTCTGCACCCAGCGTTTCCAGGCCTTCTGCATCCCCTATGTCTGGATCGCGACGCCCGAGGTGCAGCAGCGCGGCCTGCATCTCCATGTCGGCAGCCGGCATCGCGTGCCGGCGAACTCCGTCGACCCGATGGTCAAGCACTACCACTGGCTCGATTTCGAGCTCGGCCTGCTCGAGGCCTTCGACCATGGCGCAGAGACCGTCGTGCTGACCGACGGCCAGGGCCATGTCCTGGAAGGCCCGGGCTTCAATATCTTCATCCGCAGGGGCGAGACGCTGCTGACCCCGCGCAGCGGCATGCTCGACGGCATGACACGGCGCACCGTGATGGAGCTTTGCGCCGATCTCGGCATGGCGGTCGAGGCGACCGACGTTCCCGTAACAGCGCTGCTCGGGGCCGACGAGATCTTCCTGACGACGACCGCCGGCGGCGTGCTGCCGGTCACCTCGGTCGGCACCAGGGCCATCCGCAACGGACCGGGCCCGTTCACCGCCCGGATCCACGCCGCCTACTGGCAACGCCGCGCCGATGGCTGGCTCGGTGAACCCGTCGACTACGTCGTCCCCGCCCCTTCTGCCTCGGAGTAGGACCTGCCATGTTCAACAGACGTCAGTTCATCGCCGCAGCCGGCGCCGCCACGCTTGCCCGCCCGGCCATCGCCCAAGGCACGGCGGCGCGCACGCTGAAATTCATCCCGGAAACCAACCTCGCCATCCTCGACCCGATCGTGACCACGGCGGCGGTCTCGACCACGCATGGCTATTGCGTGTTCGACAATCTCTTTGCCGTCGACGACCAGTTGCGGCCGCAGCCGCAGATGGCGGCCGGCGCCACGGTCTCCGACGATGGCAGGACCTACGAGATCACGCTGCGCGACGGCCTGAAATTCCATGACGGCGAGCCGGTGCGGGCGCGCGACTGCGTCGCCAGCCTGAAGCGCTGGAGCATGCGCGACAGTTTTGGCCAGGCGCTCGGCGCGGTCGTCGACGACTGGCAATCGGTCGATGACAAGACGATCCGCGTGCGGCTGAAGCGGCCCTTCCCGCAATTCCTGCGCGCGCTCGGCAAGCCGCACTCGTCCGCTGCCTTCATCATGCCGGAACGGATCGCCAGTTCCGACCCGATGGCGCCGGTCAAGGAGATGGTGGGGTCGGGGCCGTTCCGCTTCGTCGCTAACGAGTTCGTGCCAGGCTCGCGGATGGTCTACGAGAAATTCGAGGGCTATGTGCCGCGCCAGGAGCCGGCCAACTGGACGTCGGGCGGCAAGCGCGTGAATTTCGACCGCGTCGAATGGCATGTCATCACCGACCCGGCGACGGCGGGCGGCGCCCTGCAGCGCGGCGAAGTCGACTGGTGGGAACGCCCGCTGCCCGACCTGATGTCGACGCTGACCGCAAACAAGGAGATCGCCACCAGCACGCTCGATCCTTACGGGCTGATCCTCGGGATGCGGTTCAACCATCAGCAGGCGCCGTTCAACAATCCGGCGCTGCGGCGGGCCATTCTCTCGGCCGTGACGCAGGACGACTACATGCAGACGGTGATGGCCGGCGATACCGGCAGCTTCCGCACCTGCCAGGCGATGTTCCCCTGCGGGTTGCCGGGGGTGAAGGAACTGGGCGCCGAGATCATGAAGCAGCCGCCCGATCTGAAGGCGGCCAGAGCCGCGATCGCGGCCTCCGGCTACAAGGGCGAGAAGATCGTCATGCTTCACGCCGCCGATCATCCGCTGATCGCGCCGCTGGGCGACATCACGGCCGATCTGCTGAAGAAGCTCGGCCTGAATGTCGACGTGCAGACGATGGACTGGGGCACAGTCGTGCAGCGGCGTACCTCCAAGGAGCCGGTGGAGCGCGGCGGCTGGAGCATTTTTCACACGAACTGGCCGGGCTCCTCCGTCACCAACCCGGCGGAGAACCTCTATATCCGCGGCGCCGGCGCGTCCGGCTGGTTCGGCTGGCATGACAGCCCGGAGATGGAGACGCTGACCGCGCAATGGCTGGCCAGCACCGACGAGGCCCAGGCGCAAAAGCTGCTGGACGATGTGCAGCGCAGCGCGCTCACCACCGTGCCGGTCGCGCCGCTCGGCCAGATCATCCCCAAGACCGCCTATCGCCGCAACCTGCAGGGCATCCTGACGGCCTCCTCCCCCCTGTTCTGGAACGTCCGCCGGGTCTGACATCCGGTCCGCAGCCACAGCAAACCCGCCGGAGCGATCCGGCGGGTTTTGGCATCAGGTCCGGCTGGGGCTGGTCAGGCCGCGCTTCACCCTGTCCGCTCGGCGCCAGCACCGGCTGGATCTGCTCGACGCGCAGTCCCAACCCATTTGAGACCCATGGAGATCGGCGTCGGGTGGTCGGAGTTGGCCCTTTCCCGACATCCAGGGAGTCTGCTTACGGGCTGCCCGGTTGGCGCGCCGGCCGATGGTCAAAAGTGGCCCAGCCTCTACCTTCGGAATGTCTGCAATTGGGTAAGGCCGGCGTGCCTGGAATCGATGAGGAGAGTGCTGGCAGGTTGTCGCAGGATGCCTCAGCGCTGCAGGCAGCGGCCGCCCGGTGTTCGGTCTTGCCAGACTGCGCGACCTGCCCGACCTGGAAGGGCTCGAGGATGCGGGCCTGCTCTCGAAGGATATGCTCCTAGCCGAAGAAATTTCGACGAGCGGCTCTGACGACAGGGAGGGCGACGCAGAACGCGACGACTTCTCTCTTGATGACTGGAATTCAGCGGGTGGAACTGACGGCGTCACGAATTGGACGCGCAAATCCTTGCCTCGAGAAGCGCGGTCATGGCTTCTGGCCCTGGCGTCGGCGTAGCATCGCCAGCGGCAGAAGGCGGCGGCTGCGCAGCTTCGGATCAAGCGCCTCGTTGAGGCTGTCGCCGACAAGGTTCGCAGCGAGCACGAAGAGGGATAGCGCGAGCGCGGGACCGATAATCAGATAGGGTGCGCGAGTGAGGAAGCCCTTCGCCTCGTTCAGCATCTGCCCCCATTCCGGCATCGGCGGCTGCACGCCGAGGCCGAGATAGCTAAGCGAGGACGCGCCGATCACGAATCCGGGAAGCGTGATGGTCGCCTTGACGATCACCGGAGCGGAAATGTTGTGCAGCACGTGTCGAACCAGGATGTCGGACCAGCTTGCGCCAGCGGCGATCGCCGCCTCGATATAGAGTTCCTGTCGGACAGAGAGAGCGGCGCTGCGCGCGATGCGGATGAAGTTCGGGAGCTGCGACAGTCCAAGCGCGATCACCACGCCCCTTTCCGACGGACCAACCACGACCACGATCACGATGGCGATCATGATCGTCGGAAAGATCAGCATCATGTCGGTCAGGCGCATCACGATCGCGTCGGCGAGACCTCCGCTATAGCCGACGACCATGCCGATCGGCACGCCGAGCAGCAACGAGAACAGCAGCGCAGCCGTCGTGATCTGCAAAGTCACGCGCGTCGCAAGGATCACGCGTGCCAGCGTGTCCCGCCCGAACTGGTCCGTTCCGAACCAATGACTGGCGGATGGCGGCAACAGCCCCGCCGTCAGGTTGGTTTCCAGCGGGTCGGACGGAACGATCCACGGCGCGAGAATCGCGACGAGGTAGAACAGGGCCAGGATCACGCCGAAGAAAAGGCCGACGCGATCGCGGGCATAGTGCCTGAACAGATTCATGTGCCACGTGCCCGGTGCGGCGAGGCTGTCCGATCAATCATGGGCTAGCCTCGGATCCGCCCAGCGGTAGAGCAGGTCGACGATCAGATTCACCAGCACGAACATCATCGCGAAGACGAAGATGCAGCCCTGGGTCAGTGGAAGATCGCGCGTGAGGATCGAATCGACCATGAGCCGGCCAAGGCCGGGCCAATTGAAGATCGATTCTGCGACTGCGGCGCCGCCGAGCATGCTGCCGAGGCCAAGGCCGAAAAAGGTGATGATCGGCAGCAATGCATTGCGCAGTGCATGCTTGAAGACGATCGTGCGCTCGGGGACGCCTTTGGAGCGCGCGGTCACGATGAAATCGCGCTGCAATGCATCGATCATGCAGGCGCGGACCATGCGCGTGAAGCCCGCCGCTTGCGCAAAACCAAGCGTCAACACCGGCATGACGTAGTGACGCCAGGTGGTCATGCCGCCGATCGGCAGCCAGCGCAGATAGACCCCGAAAAAATAGATCGCGACGATCCCCGACACGAAGATCGGCGTACAGATGCCGATGAGCGAGACGAGCGACACGCCTCTGTCGATCGGCCGGCTCCAGTACATGGCGGAGAGCGAGCCGAGGACGAGGCTGATCGTCGTCGCGAAAAGCATCGCCCAGGCAGCCAGGAGAGCAGTGTTCAACAGGCGCGGACCGACGATCGCGAGCACAGGCTGACGCGAGAAGTTCGAAACGCCGAAATCTCCCGTCAGCACCTTGCCCATGTAGGCCACATATTGCGCGCCAAGCGGTTGATCGAGCCCGTAGGCCGTGCGGATGCTCGCGACCAGCTCTTCCGGCGCGCTGTCGCCGGCGATCAAGCGCGCGGGATCGCCGGGGATCGCATGGAACAAGCAAAACAGAAACGTCAACAAAAGGAGCCCGGCAACGATCATGAAGACCAGTCGGCTGGCGATCATCTTCATCATGCGCAGTCAGGCTCCCGGCACGCCGCCGGCGCGAGCATTGGAGGAAGAGCGGCTTTCATGAGCGTCAGCGGTTGATCCCCTGGCGCTTGCGCTCGGCTTGATCGATCCAGGCGAAGGTCCCGTCATAAACATTCGACGGCAGATAGACGCCACCATGCACATAGCTGCGCGTCGCGTCGGTCAGGTTGAGCGTCGGCAGGTAGATGACCGGCGCGAGCTTCAGAAGTTCGGCCATCCATTGCCGCACAATTTCGGCGCGCTTCGCGGGATCGCTCTCCACATGCGCCGCCTCCGCCAGCCTGTCCGTCTCCGGATTGGAGAAGAACATGCGATTGGCGCCGGCCGGCTTCCACGCCTTTGTATGCGTCATATACATCATCGGCTCGTCTGGATCGGCCGTCGGCACGGTCCAGGACAATACGGCGAGATCGTATTTCGCATCCTTCGGACCGACAGAGAGCGCAGCGCTGAACGTCGCACTCTCCAGGATCGTGAGCTCGGTCTTGACGCCAAGCTTCTCGAGGAACGTCTTCACGAGCTGCGCGATTTCGTAGTCGCCCGTTCCAGCCTTCCGGCCATAAAGCTTGAGCGACAGCGTCTTGCCCTGTGCGTCCTCGACGAAGCCGTCGCCATTTCGATCCTCGTATCCGGCCTCCTTCAGCATCTCCCGCGCCCTGGCGAGATCAAACGGGAAGATCGTGTCCTTGCCGGGCTCGCGCATATCGGCGAAGCCGAACACGCCGGGCGATAATGTCGGAGCCTGCGATAACGTGGCACCGGTGCCTGCGAAAACGGACTGCACGATGCCGGCCTTGTCGACGGCGATGTTGAGCGCCTGCCGCACCTTGGGATCGTCGAGCGGCTTCACCAGATTGTTGATGACGACATAATGCTGCTGCAGGCTCGGCATGGTCCGTAGCGCGATGCTCTTGTCCTTGGCCAGCCGCTGAATGTCGAAATTCGGAATGCCCGGGGCGCGGTCGATCTCGCCGCTCTCCAGCATCGCGAGGCGCGTCGTCACATCCGGTACGAAGAGGATGCGGATGCTGTCGAGATAAGGTTTGCCCTTCTGCCAGTACTTGTCGTTCTTCTTGAAGAGCGCACACCTGACCGTCATTGTCGGCGACGACTTTCTGCAATCCCTCGAGCAGGCTGACATAAAGGAATTTCTTAGCGAGTGCTTCGTTGAAGACGAAGGCGACCGCCTCGGCGTTAAACGGTGTGCCGTCGTGGAACTGCACGCCCGGCCGCAGCTTGAACGTCACGGTCTTCTTGTCTTCGGACGTTGTCCAGCTCTCAGCCAGCACTGGCTTGATCTGACGATCGGCTGTCAGCTCGACCAGCGTCTCGCAGGCGTTCAAGTAAACGTCCATGCCGCCGGCGTCCGTGTTGCGGCCGGGGAACATCGTCTTGTCGAGCTGTCCAGCGAGCACGAGTTCGCCGCCATATTGCGGCTTGGCCTCCTGCGCGGCGGCAGGCACCGACAGCGCGGCGCCCAGGGCGATCGACGCAGCAAGCAGGCTTTTGCACCGGGCTTTCATCATGCTCTCCTCCCTCGTTCCTCTTCGCCGCATCCTGCGCGCGCCGTTGGCCGCGGCAGGTTTTGGCTCAATACATGCGCGCCTTGTCGAGCACGTTGATCATCTTCTCCGTCTGGCCGGCGACGTAGTGGCCGAGATTCTCGATGAAGATGTCGACGATCTTGCCGTTCTCGCTCGGCGCGGTGCTGGCCGAGTGCGGGGATATCAGCACGTTCGGCATCGACCAGAGCGGCGATCCCGGCGGAAGCGGTTCGACCGCGGCGACGTCCAGGCCGGCGAACGCGATCCGCCCGCTCGACAACGCCGCGATCAGCGCCGCCTCATCGACAACCTGGCCGCGCGCGATGTTGATCAGAACGGCGCCGGGTTTCATCGCGGCGAACGCCATGCGATCGAGCATGCGTTCGGTCTGCGGCGTATGCGGCGTGCAGAGAACGACATAGTCCGCGCTGGCGAGCGCCTTGTGCAGGTCCGGCTGGCCGTAGATATCCGTCGTGAACAATTCGGCGCTCCGCGCTGGCGACGGATTGTTGACGACCGCTGTCACCGACATGTCGAACGCACGCGCGAGTGCGGCGATGCGGGCGCCGACCTTACCGGCGCCGACGATCGCAACCGTCTTGCCGGAGAGCTCTCCGCCGCAATAGCGCTCCCAGCGATGTGCTTGCTGATCGCGCTGCAGGCGCGGCAGATCCTTCACATGGCCAAGCATCACGAGAAATGCGAACTCCGCCAGCGCGTCAGCATGGACGCCGCGAGCCGTGGTCACGATCAGGTCGGTCGGCGCAAGCCCGAAGCTATGGACTTGCTGTCCCACCCCCGAGCTGGTCGTCTGCACCCAGCGCACGTTCGGCGCGAGCGCAAGGCCTCGCTCATCCTCCGCGCCGGTTGGAAAATCCCAGAGGATCGTCGCGCGTCCGAGCGCCTCACGCCAGCGGCGCTCCTGCGCCCCGGTACGCCGGAAGCTGTCGCGTCCCTTGTGATCGCCGACATAGCGCGTCATTGGCAGCAGATCGGGCGCGAAGATGATGTCGACGCCGGCGGGTGCCGCCGCGCGCATGCGCTCGACATGCTCGCTCTCCAGCGGCGAGGTGATGAACGCGATATGCGCGGGCGACGACGTCATGGCGCGCGGACTTTGGTTGATGGCATGCGGCGACCCCGGCGCGCCGGTCTGATTGTCGGACAGATCCAGGCGGCGGACATGACTATCATGAGAATTTTTCACATTTCAAGAGGACGCCCTTCTGCCGTTAGGGCTGCCAGCTCGCCCTGAAGCCAGCGCCGGAAGGCGAGGATTTTCGGTTCGGACCGGCGCAGCGGGCTGCACATGAAGAAGTAGCCTTGCTCGCGGCGCAGGATATGGGGTGACGCGATAACGAGGTCGCCGTTCTCCAACTCCCGCCGAATCAGGAACCGCGGCAGCAGGGCAAAGCCGATGCCGACCACGGCCGCCTCGATCACCATGAAGAAATGCTCGAAGCCGAGGCCAGCAGGCGTGGGCGTCGGCAGATGAAGGTTCTCGAACCATTCAGGCCAGGCCTCGATCCGGGTAGTGTGGCGAATGAGCTGTTCGGGGCGAAGCGCCCCGGGATCGATCGCCGTGCGGCCCTCGAGCAGCCGCGGCGCGCAGACAATCACCAGTTCTTCGTCCAGTATCCGATAGGTTTTGACGCCCGGCCAGTCGCCATTTCCATAGCGGATGCCGACATCAACGGCGTCGAGGGCGAAATCGATCGCCTGCTCACCGACGACGATGTCGACCTGCATGTCCGGATGCTGCGCCTTGAATGCCGGCAGGCGCGGAATCAGGAAGCGCAGCGCGAAGGTCGGCAGCACGTTGATGGTCAATCCGTATGCGTTCTGATCTTGGCGAAGGCGCGCGAGCAGCGTCCGCATCCGATCGAATGAGTGGCGCAACTCGACGAAGATCGCTTCGCCGCTCGACGTCAGCTGGATTGACGGCTTGGTGCGCAGGAACAGCGGAAAGCCAAGTTCCGCCTGCAGCAAGGACAAGGCGCGGCTGACGGCGCTTTGCGTGACGCCGAGTTCCGATGCCGCGCGTGTCATACTGCCGAGACGCGCCGTCGCCTCGAAGCTGCGCAGACCGTTCAGGGATGGGAAGTCAGGCATCTGACTCCATTGACATGATATTTAATCATGTCAATGGAGTCGTTCTCATAAGGCGCGTGCGACTCAAGCCTCCAGCAGGCATTGTCACGGCGTAGCGGAATTGTTGCGCCTCGATCGGGTTGGTCGGTTCCAGCATGAGTGCGCGTCATCGGCACGTAACCGCTGTACGCCGCTTACTCACGGCTTCGGTCAGAACTCCGGCCAGCGCACTCGTACGTGTGCTTCTGGGCAACTCGCCAATGTCTGCAAATGGCGCGGGCCGGAACTCGGCGCTTCTGACGCCGAACGACCGAGACGTGTGGAAATCAGAGTTCGCCAAGCGGCGAGGCGCTGCCTTTGGACTGTTTCTACGCCTAAGCGGGCGCCTTAGCCCGGGACGAAGCGGTTAAGCTTCTGCCTCTCCGGGGCTGATGCACTCTTTAATCGCCTGGGAAAAGGCGATGATCGTTGCCTCTCGGTCTTCGGCGCACATAGCTCGGAACAGATTCAGGAAGTCATCGGTGCCGATCTGCATAACAACCTTTGAATTGCCCCCTCCGGAAGCCATAACCCCGCGAACGGTGACRCCACTCCGCCTTTGGCCATCCGGGCTTTTGCCAACCCAGGCACCGTGAGCGATCTCAACATTGCCTTCGTATTGCCAGCGGCCGCCGCCCTGTAGAGGCGCCCTCCAAAGCTGGCTGCGTTCACTCATGGTAGTTCCTCGATTTCTATCGGTCGGAAGCCCTGAGCCTGCGCGAGCACGGCCAACGCTCTTCTGTAGCTGGGCGCCTTTTACGTCGCTGCAGCCAGAACATCCAAGGCTGCCGCGCTCCGGCATCAACAGTGAAGCCCGCCCAGCGGAACGTCCGCTTTGCGGCTGGATCTCAACCTGGCGCTTCTCGTACGCAGCTAGTCGCGCATAACGGAATGGCTCGAAGCAGCGCAGCCACATCATTGGTAGGATAGTTGCGGATGCGGCGCCCCAAGGGGAATTGCCATGCATGTCGAAACTCAAAGCCAACGGCAGCGGCAGGTTTGGAACACCGGTCGCATTATTGGACCCAGGCCGCCTCTGAAGCCGAGACACATTTKGGCCACCCGCACCCGGCTCCAGCATGAGGGCCGGATCCGCGATTTGGCGATGTTCAATCTCGCAATCGATAGCAAACTGCGCGGATGCGATCTCGTTCGCCTCCGCGTGGCTGATGTCGTGCTTGGGGGCCTTCGAGCCTGGCATCCTCCCGCTTCGTTCGCCCCATTGGAAAGCTTGCCCCAATCAGGATTTCGTGGCGGCGAGGTCGCCCCCGATGACAAGGAGGGGTTGAGCTCGGGCTTTCACGGCTCGGACGAGTTCGCAGCCGGATTCCGGCTCAAGTGAAAGCAGCCCTGAAATGCAAAATGCCCGCCGTGAGGCGGGCATTCGCTCTTCGACCGAAGCTCAAGGGGAGGGAATCATGAGCCCCAGGAGAAACTACCTGGAACGCGCTGCGCCCGGTGACGCGGCGGTTCTATTCAGTGACTTCAGGCCGCAGCGTGCGAGCGGGCGATGAAGGGGATCTCCGAGCGTGACAGGCCAAGATCGGCGAGCTCACGGTTGGTCAGACGCGACAGCTCGCGAACCGTCTCGCGATAGCGCAGGAAGGCGCGGATTTTGGCGGCAATCATGGTGACGAACATGGTGTGTTTCCTTAGCGCATATTCCGGACCGGGGCGGTGCCCACAGCGACAATTTCGTTGTGCACTGCACATAAGCCGATCGGCCCGCCGCAATTAGGGGCTTTACTTCAGCTCCGATATGCATCCAGAGCATGCATCATTTGTTAATCAGTAGTTTTCTGGTCTCATCATGCGTTGAGCGCAGTCATCGTTTCAAATGCAACCGATGTTCCGCCTAGAAAACGGGCTGTGGCCGAAAGCAGGAATTCACCGCGTTGGCTACGCGATTTCGGCACCTTGCCGATTGCGAAGTTGAACCGCCCGCATGCGGACGTCCGAGGGGGCGGGAATGGGCGACTTTTGACCGTCAGCGGCTCACCGCAAATGTCGGAGTTGGGTCGCGAACGGACGTCCCTTTCGCGGCATGCGAATGTCTGGTTCCGGGCCATGCGCCAATGTCTGCACCTGGCGTAGCGCGGCTGCCAGCTTTCCTTGCGGCGCTTGCAAGCCGGGCTGAACCCCGCTCTATCGTCGCCCATGACGAGGACGCCGAGCGGTGGGGCGATACTGTGACACAAGGCGACACTGCCTCCGCACCACTGTCCCTTGCGGCGCTGGGCTGGACGGATTTCTTTGCAGATCAATGCGGACCAGATGACGCCTGCCTCCGGCCTGCGCGCATCGGCTCGGTGCACCGCACCCGCATGAGCGCAATCACGCCCGATGGGCCGATCAGGCTCAAGCTGCCGGTCCATACCAATACAGGCGACTTCACGGTGGGTGACTGGGTTCTGGTGGAGCCCAGCACACATCTGCTACGGCGCCGGCTGGAGCGCGCGACGGTGTTGGCGCGGCGCACCGAGGGCAGCATGACGCCGCAGCTTGCCGGGGCCAACATCGACACACTGTTCATTGTCACCTCCTGCAATGCTGATTTCAACGTCGCGCGCCTGGAGCGCTATCTTGCGCTGGCCAATGAGAGCGGAGCCGAACCTGTCATCCTGCTGACCAAGGCCGATCTCGTGCCCGACGTGCAGCCCTATCTCGACCAGGCCGCCGCCCTGCAGCGCGGGCTGGCTGTTGCAACCGTTAATCCGCGCAGCTCTCACGCGGCGGCTGCGTTCGCGTCCTGGTGTGGCGAAGGCCGCACCCTCGCGCTGGTCGGTTCGTCCGGCGTCGGCAAATCGACTCTTGTGAACGCGCTTTCCGGCACCATCGATGGCGAACCGCAGCAGACCGGCGACATCCGCGACCACGACGCCAAGGGGCGCCACACCACGACGTCGCGCTCGCTGCATGCGATTGCCTGCGGCGGCTGGGTGATTGATACGCCGGGCATGCGCACGCTCCATGTCAGCGATGCGGCGTCTGGTCTCGAAACGCTGTTCGCCGAGATCACGGAACTAAGCCCGCTCTGCCGCTTCCGCGACTGCACCCATGAGCACGAGCCCGGCTGCGCGGTTCAGGAGGCAGTCTCCAAGGGCGCGATCGACCCTGAGCGTCTGGCACGCTGGCGCAAGCTCGATCTAGAGAACAGGGCAAAGTCGCCGGAGGTGAAGGGGCCGAGGGGAAGGGGCGGTAGGCGGGGCGTCTGATTCGGCCGAGCCCAAACCTCAGCCTGTTCATCCTGGAGCTGACGCCGGTGATACGGCCCCTCGCCCGCCAGCGCGCGACGATCSACGACTATCCGGACGACCATGTGGCCCGGCGTCCGGATGGGATACCTCTCGGTGACCCTGCCGCCGCGCAGCCCATTTTCTAGGCAGAATATCGGTTTCATTTGAAACGATGACTGCATTCAACGCATGATGAGACCAGAAAATTACTGATTTACAAATGATGCATGCTCTGTATGCATATCGAAGCTGAAGTAAAGCCCCTAATTGCGGCGGGCCGATCGGCTTATGTGCAGTGCACAACGAAATTGTCGCTGTGGGCACCGCCCCGGTCCGGAATATCCGGTAGAGGAATATCACCATGTTCGTCACCATGATTGCCGCCAAAATCCGCGCCTTCCTGCGCTATCGCGAGACGGTTCGCGAGCTGTCGCGTCTGACCAACCGTGAGCTCGACGATCTTGGGCTGTCACGCTCGGAGATCCCCTTCATCGCCCGCTCGCACGCTGCGGCCTGAAGTCACTGAATAGAACCGCCGCGTCACCGGGCGCAGCGCGTTCCAGGTAGTTTCTCCCGGGGCTCATGATTCCCTCCCCTTGAGCTTCGGTCGAAGAGCGAATGCCCGCCTCACGGCGGGCATTTTGCATTTCAGGGCTGTTTTCACTTGACCCGAAATCCGGCTGAGAACTCATCCGAGCCGTGAAAGCCCGAGATCAACCCGTCCTTGTCATCGGAGGCAGCCTCGCCGCCACGAAACCTGATTGGGTAAAACTTCCGCGCCAAGTCCGCGAGCTTGGCCTCTCGCGAGTCGACCGACCCAAGAGCGGACGCTCCAAACGCCGGGAATGGGTCGTTTCGGACGTGTCACCGTCGCTGGCTTCAGCTCTGCTTTCGGGCCGGAAGCCAGAGCCCGCTCATGGCGCCGAGCGGCTCGGCCTGAATGTCGACGTGCAGACGATGGACTGGGGCACCGTGCGCCTGGGCCTCGTCGGTGCTGGCCAGCCATTGCGCCGTCAGCGTCTCCATCTCCGGGCAAAAGCTGCTGGACGATGTCCAGCGCAGCGCTTGACCAGGCTGCCTATCGTCAGCACCATGCGGCATTGCACGACCTTGCCATGACAATCTTCGGCGGCAGGAGGTGGGGGTAGCGGATAGGCCGGCACTAATCCAAGGCTCCCCGGCACCCCTCCCCTGGGTGACACTGCCGGGTGCAGGAGACCCCGTAGCGCCAGGGCTCTCCCAAACTGGTGTCTACGGGGTTTTTCGCCAGAGGTTTCGAGTGAAAACCGACTGACCGAACGAAATCGCCGCTGCGGTGCTTCCCGCCCGCTATCGGCGCACGCTCGCACTTGGCTGTCTTGCCCCGCACACACGGAAAGTTGCCCCCCGCGGCTAGCGGCGATCATGTTCCTGGGAATGTGCGCCGAGGCCCGTGTCCTATTGAAACCGCTCGCCGCGTGGCCGGAGCGGCGCTGAAGGGTTCCTTGGGAGCGGAGGCGCACCGACTGGCTCATCCGATGTGATGTCGACAATCTCCCTCGTGCCTGCCTTCACCAGTACGACAATTCGCCCATCGACGATCACCATGCCAAAAGGCAAGGATCGAGCCTCGCCGTCGAGGCCCACGACCCGGATCGAACGAGGAACCACGTCGCCAAGCCGAGGGACCCACTTGGAGCCGTTTTCGGTTGATCCGAATTCGGCAGCCGCCAGAGCTAGGGGAAAGGATGTGAAAACGGCGATTCCACGCAGCAGCATCGGATTTCGCCTCATTTCTGGGTGCGGGAAACCATGACAATGACGGCCGGTAAAGCGCGCGGGTTGTCGCCGCCACCGGGGCGAAGCTGAAACCTCAGGAGCTGATGCCCAGGCTCATCCCGATGGACCCCAACGTTCCGAGCGCAAAAAACTCCAGTCGAACAGATGGTCCGCAGTCTTCGGATT
>NZ_JBFTZN010000130.1:0-23220 GCF_056406775.1 Allobosea sp. P1_A7 | reverse complement strand
TTGTAGGACCGTGCTGACCGCCTGCAGGCCCGATTGCAGCCCGACGACCGCGACGAACCCGGCGAGGCCGAGATCCCGCAGCAGGGTCGAGGCCGGCGTCGGCATGTTGCCGACCGTCAGGTTGCGACTGCGATACCAGCCGAAGGCGAGGCCGGAGAGCAGGGCGCCGCCGCCGCTGCCGAGCGTCAGCGGGATCGAGCCGATGCGAACGACCAGAAGACCGATCAGCAGGCCGACGACGAGGCCGAAGCCGTGGAAGACGAAATCCGTCTTGTCGCTGGGCAGGATGATGCTGCCGACGATCCGTGCCATGCGCTGCACATCGTCCGACGTGCCGTAGAGGGTGACGACGTCGCCAGGCTCGATCATCGTGTCGCCCTTCAGGACGATCGGCTTGCCGGCCCGCTTGACCTCGATGACATAGATGCCGTGGCGGAGCTGCCCCGCGGTGGCCGCATTGATTTCGGCGACTGTCTTGCGCACGAAATCGGGATTGGTGATCGCGACGTCGCGCGTGACGACGATGACATCCATGCCTTCCGAGGATTGCAGCTCGGGCCCCAACTTGGGAGCCAGCCCGACGACGCCGACCCGTCGGCCGATGACGAGGACGATGTCGCCGGCCGTCAGCGGCAATGAAGGCTGCACCGCAATCAAGGCGCCGCCGCGCTTGACGCGTTCGATGCTGACGGGGGACGGGGCGCTCGCCTCCAGGTCTTCGACGGTCTTGCCGGCTCCGGCCTCGATGCGGAAGATCCGTCCGACGAGATCGGGAGCAGCGGCATGTTCGCCGGCTCCATATATCTTGGCGCCAGCCAGAAGCTCGGTCTCGGCCTTGATCGCGTCGTCGCGGATGGTCCGTCCCATCAGCCAGGGCAGGACGTTGACGCAGACGATGATCGCGCCGAACGAGCCGAAGATATAGGTGACGGCGTAGCCGACCGCGACATTGCCTTGCAGTCGCTGCACCTCTTCCGCTGCGAGGCCGAGCTTTCCGATGGCGGCGCTCGCGGTACCGATGATGGCCGACTGGGTCAGTCCACCGGCCGCGATGCCGGCAGCGAGGCCCTTGTCCAACCCCATCACCCGCGCCAGCACGACGACGGTCGCCAGGCGTCGATGGAGACGCCAACCTGGCTGATCACGACCGCCACAAGCAGAGAGCCGGCGACGCCGCCGAGCTGGAATTTCCCGAACTGGAACTTGCCGATCCAGTATCCGATCGCCAGCGACAAGAAGAGTGCGATCTCGGGGGATTGGTTCAGGACAGAGTGAACCCAGGACACGGAGCCTCCTTGGTATCGACAAAGTCTTCCGCTGAGGAACTTCGCAGCTTCGGCTACGGTTGCAAGCTAAAAGTGCCGGAACGGCATGAGGGCCCTGCATCTGCCCTATGTTTGCGGAACGACATGTCTAAAAAGCGAGGAATGTCGCTGTTCTTCTCGCTTTTCTCTAAATTTGGCCGGGACGCTGCTGTCTCATGTCGCTCAGGGCGAGGTCGCCGGCGCTACTCAGCGAACCGCGCGCGCTGCTTCCTGTCCGGCAATCCTGCCCGAGAACAGGCAGCCGCCAAGGAAGGTTCCTTCGAGTGCACGATAGCCGTGTAGCCCCCCACCGCCGAACCCGGCCGCTTCGCCAGCCGCATAGAGGCCGGCCAGAGGCGATCCATCGTCTCCGACCACGCGCGAAGACAGGTCGGTCAAAAGCCCGCCCAGCGATTTGCGCGTCAGGATGTTGAGGCGCACAGCAATCAACGGGCCGTGCCGTGGATCGAGTATGCGGTGCGGCCTTGCGGTTCGGATCAACCGGTCGCCGATATAGGCGCGTGCGCCGCGCAGAGCCGTCAGCTGCAGGTCCTTGCCGAAGGCGCTGTTGGCCTCGCGGTCGCGTGCTTCGATCTCGGCGCGAAGACGCGCCTCGTCGATCAGGTTGTCGCCCGTCAGGGCATTCATGCGCGCGACGAGGCGCGAAAGCTCCGCCTCGACGATGAAATCCTCGCCCTTGTCCATGAACGCCTGAACCGGACCCGTAATGCCGGCAGTGGCGCGCTCGATCACCTTGCGCCAGCTCTTGCCGGTAACGTCGGGATTCTGCTCCGAACCGGAAAGCGCGAACTCCTTGGCGATGATGCTCCGGTCGAGCACGAACCAGGAATAGTCGAAGCCGGTCTTCATGATGTGCTCGAGCGTTCCGAGCGTGTCGAAGCCGGGAAAGAGCGGCACAGGCAGTCGGTTGCCGCGCGCGTCGAACCAGAACGGGGAGGGGCCGGGCAAGATGCGGATGCCGTGCTTCGGCCAGACCGGGCTCCAGTTCCGGATGCCCTCGACATAGTGCCACATCCGGTCGCCATTGATCAGGCGCGCGCCGGCCGCTTCGGTGACTCCGAGCATCTTGCCGTCGACATGCTCTCCGCGTCCGACCCCGCTCGTCTCCAGGATTTCGCCCTCGACGCCGTCGATCGCGCCTGCACTCTTCGTCAGCCCGGTGACGCGATGGCGGAAGCGCAGCGAAACCAGCCCGCTTGCCGCAGCGTCGCGCACGCGTCGAAGGAAGGGTTCGAGCAGACCGGGGCCGGTGCCCCAGGTGACGTGGAAACGCGGCACCGAATTGCCATGCCCGGTTGCGAGATAGCCGCCGCGCTCCGCCCAGCCGACGATGGGAAACCAGCGGATGCCCTGACGGTGCAGCCAGCTGCGCTTCTCGCCGGCTGCGAAATCGACATAGGCTTTTGCCCAGCGCCGCGGCCACTCGTCCTCCTCGCGGTCGAAGCCGGCCGAGCCGAACCAATCCTGCAGTGCAAGCTCACGTGAGTCGTGAATCCGCAACCGGCGCTGCTCCGGCGAATCGACCAGGAAGAGCCCGCCAAAGGACCAGAAGGCCTGCCCGCCGAGCGACTGTTCCGGCTCCTGGTCGAGCAGGATGACCCTGCGCCCGGCATCGGCAAGCTCTGCCGTGGCGACGAGGCCGGCGAGGCCTGCCCCTATGACGATGACATCTGCATCGAGCGGCATGATCAGCCCCTTCGCCAGGCCATTTCCCCCGCAACCACTATGGCGACACCGTCTGCGGCGACAAGGCGGCCCGGCCCCGGTTGACGAATGGCCCGGGCTGCGCGAACCCCTTGGGTATGAATATGATTGCCCAGCGCCCTTTTCTCGGTGTCACCAGCTCGGCGCTCGGCCGCATCTGGCGTGATCGGCTCGATGCCGCAGKGCTCGGCCGTGCCGAGGCCCTCTCGCAGGTCGAAGGGCTCCCCGATATCGTGGCACGCGTGCTTGCCGGACGCGGCGTCGAGGCTGCCGATGCCATGCGCTATCTCGAGCCGAAGCTGCGCGATCTCCTGCCCGACCCCTCGACCCTGGTCGGCATGGATGCGGCTGCCGCGCGCCTGGCAAGCGCGGTTGCAACACGAGAGGCCGTCGCGATCTTCGGGGACTACGACGTCGACGGCGCCTGTTCCTCCGCCCTGCTGGCGGGTTTTCTGCGCGATGCCGGCGCCCGGCCGCGCATTCACATTCCGGACCGGTTGATCGAGGGGTACGGCCCCAACAGCGAAGCCATCCGCATGCTGGCCGCCGAGGGGGCGACGCTGCTCGTCACGGTCGATTGCGGCACGACCAGCCATGAACCGCTGGCAGAAGCGCGCCGGCTCGGCCTGGATGTCGTCGTGCTCGACCATCACCAGGCGCCTGAACAGCTTCCGCAGGTCGAGGCGCTGGTGAATCCGAACCGGCAGGACGATCTCTCGGGGCTCGGCCATCTCTGCGCCGCCGGGGTCGTTTTCCTGACGCTGGTCGCGACCGCCCGAGAACTGCGTCGGCAGGGCTTCTGGGCGCAGCGTGGCGCCGAGCCGGATCTGCTCGCCTCGCTTGATCTCGTCGCACTTGCGACCGTTGCCGATGTCGTGCCGCTCAAGGGGTTGAACCGCGCCTTCGTCCGGCAGGGCATCGCGATGCTGCGCGGCCGCACGCGGGCGGGCCTCGCGTCCTTGCTCGACGTCGCCGGGCTCGATGGCCCTGTTCAGCCCTGGCATCTCGGGTTCCTGCTCGGGCCGCGCATTAATGCGGGTGGACGCATCGGCGATGCCGGCCTTGGCGCGCGGCTGCTGATGACTGCCGACGAGATCGAGGCGCGCAGCATCGCCGCCGAACTCAACCGCCTGAATCAGGAGCGGCAGGAGATCGAGAAGCTCGCCGTCGAGGAGGCGGTGGCGCAGGCCGAGTACGCCTTGACGAAAGCTGAGGACCTGCCGGTCCTGCTGGCGCGTTCGGCCGACTGGCATCCCGGCATCGTCGGTCTCGTCGCGGCGCGCCTCAAGGAGCGTTTTCGCCGCCCAGCCTTTGCGCTGGCGCAGAACGGGGAGGGCGGCGCGACCGGCTCGGGCCGTTCTGTCGCCGGCGTCGATCTCGGCCGCGCCGTCAGGCAGGCGGTGGACGCGGGGCTTGCGGTGAAAGGCGGCGGCCACGCCATGGCGGCCGGCGTCACGCTGGCCCGGGGGCAGGATACGGCCTTCCATGCCTTTCTCGCCGAACGTCTCGCTCCGGAGGTCGCCCAGGCGCGCGAATCGGAATCGCTGCTCGTCGATGCGGCGATGAGCGCGGGCGGCGCCAATCCCCGCCTGCTGGCGGAAATCGAGAAGGCCGGCCCCTATGGCGCCGGCTGCCCCGAGCCCGTCTTCGTCTTTCCCTCGCATCGCCTGGTCGATGCCGTCGAGATCGGCAGCGGCGGCCATGTCAGGATCAAGCTCCGCAGCGGCGATGGCGCCACGATCGGCGGTATTGCCTTCCGCGTGGCCCAGGAACCGCTGGGCCGTGCGCTACTGGCCGCACGCGGCGAAAGCGTGCATCTGGCCGCAAGCCTCACCCTTAACCGCTGGGGCGGCAAGGAAACCGTGGAAGTGCGGGTGATCGATCTTGCCCGGGTGGTGTGAGCCCATCTGGCCTGTGCATGACTGCTATCTGGCGTCGAGAATTTGCCAAACTCAGGCTTGCCGATCCGGGAATGTCGCACTATAGCTCGCCCCGCTTCCGATGGGTTGCAACGAATTGCAACCGAAGCCTTGCGGCCTTCGTCTATCGGTTAGGACACCAGCCTTTCACGCTGGGGAGACGGGTTCGACTCCCGTAGGCCGCGCCACACTCCTTATGGGGTGTTAAATATCTGAAAAATCGGGATATTCGCTGAAGGGCGGCCGGGACGTGCCTACGATGCCCCCTTGCACCGTGCTGCAGAGGCATCGTGTCAGGTCGCCGACGCAGCGCGTGGGCAGCAGGAGAGGGCCGTGCCGTCGCTTCCCCTTCGTGAGACGATTCTATTGTTGATCTCAGATACGAGCCACTGAGCCCGTCCTCGTGACCATCGGCTCGTCGCCGGGAACGAACGGCGTCATCTCCCCAGGCGGACGAGCCGACCGCGGGGGATGACGACGCGGGTGCAGCTTGCCGCTGTCATCGGCAGGTCGTTCTCGCGGATCCAGGCGGCATCGCGCACTGCTCCGTGGAGCACGATGCCGGCGATGCCACGCGTCTGCGCATGCGAGATCATGAGTTCGYCGATCAGCGAGTTCGTGAGATCGCCACCCGCATCCACGACGATGACATCACCGGGGGCGGCGAGATCGAGCGCCTTGTGGATCATCAGGTTGTCGCCGGGGCGTGTCTTGACGGTGATGGCCGGCCCGGCCATGACGCCGCCGCGATGAAGCGGGCGAAGCGAAGCGCCGCCCGCCGTCATCCGCGACATCGAATCGCTGACATTGGCCACCGGCAACGCGCGGAAACGCGCGATGAGGCTGCTGTCGACCTGGCGGCGACGCTTGAGAATCCGAAATCCGAGCATGAGCTATCCTTTGCTGTCTGCGCCAGCCAGCCGGGGTCGAGATGCATCCGTGGTGGCGCCGAGGGATTGCCCCGTTTGGGGCAATGACGGGCGAGGCCGGCTCGATCACGCTGCGTTTGGACGAAATCGCCAAAACGCAGAAAACGTGATCGAATCTAATAGTTTAGAGCATGCTGCGAAAAGCCGTTGCCACTTTTCGCAGCATGCTCTATGTCGCGCCGGCCTCTTCGCGGTCGACGCGCTCCTTGCCCCGGCGGATCGCGGGCAGGACCATGCTGCCGAGAAGCAGCATCGTCACGATGAGGAAGCCGAGGCTGATCGGGCTGGTGAGGAAGACCGTGAAATCGCCTTGCGACAGGAGCAGAGCGCGACGGATGCTCTCTTCCATCAGGGGGCCGAGCACGAAGCCGRGCACCAGGGGCGCAGGCGGGCAGTCGAGCTTGGCCAGAACGTAGCCGAGCACGCCGATGCCGGCACAGAGATAGACGTCGATCGCGCTGCCGTTGATGCTGTAATTGCCGACCGCGCAGAACATGATGATCGACGGGAAGAGCCAGCGATAAGGCACGCTCAGCAGCCGCACCCAGATTCCAACCAGCGGCAGGTTGAGCGCCACCAGCATGACGTTTCCGATGAACATGCTGGCGATGACGCCCCAGAACAGCTCCGGGTTGCGGGTCATGACCGTCGGTCCCGGCTGGACGCCGTTCATCACGAGCGCGCCGAGGATCAGCGCCATCGTGGCGCTTCCGGGAATTCCCAGCGTGAGCGTCGGTATGAAGGCCGTCTGGGCGGCGGCATTGTTCGCAGCCTCGGGAGCCGCGACGCCCTCGATCGCACCCTGACCGAAGCGCGAGGGATCCCGTGCCAGCTTCTTCTCGAGCATATAGGCCGAGAAGGACGAGATTGAAGGACCGGTACCCGGCAGGATGCCGAAGAACGAACCGATCGCGGTTCCGCGCAGGGTCGGCAGGGTGATCGCCTTCAGATCGGACAGGCTTGGCATAAGTCCGGCGATATTCGCCTTGAAGATGCCGCGCTCTTCTTTTTGCTCCAGATTCATCACGACTTCCGACAAGGCGAATATGCCGACCGCCAGAACCGTGAAGCCGATGCCGTCGGCAAGTTCGGGCAGGCCGAACGTGTATCGTTCCATGCCCGAGTTCACGTCAGTGCCGATAAGGCCGAGGAGCAGGCCCACGACAACCATGGCAAGCGCCTTGAGCATGTCGCCATGCGACAGCACCGATGCCGAAACGAGCCCCATCACCATCAGCGAGAAATACTCAGGCGCGCCGAACTGCAGCGCCCATCCCGCGAGCGGCGTACCGAGCAGCACGATCAGCAGCGTGCCGATGCAGCCGGCAACGAAGGACGAAATCGCAGCCGTGGCGAGAGCTGCCCCGGCCCGGCCGTTCCGAGCCATCTGGTAGCCGTCGAGACATGTCACGGCCGACGACGTTTCGCCCGGCAGGTTGACGAGGATGGCGGTGGTGGAGCCGCCATACTGGGCGCCATAATAGATGCCCGACAGCATGATCAGCGCCGAGACCGGGGGGAGCCCGAAGGTTATCGGCAGCAGCATCGAGATCGTGACCAGCGGCCCGACCCCGGGCAGCACGCCGATCAGCGTTCCGAGCGCGACGCCCAGAAGGCAATAGGTCAGGTTCTGGACCGTCATGGCGACGCCGAACCCGAGCGCGAAATGTTCGAGCATCTCCATGGCTCAGAAATTCCAGGCGAAGAGCGGATAGGGCAGCTTCAGGCCCCAGATGAAGACGATCACGGCGAAAGAGCTCATCACGGCGGTCAGCACGAAGACTTCGCGCAGCCTGAACTCGTTGCCGGCATAGGCCGCGACCAGGAACATGAGCGCCAGCGCGGGCAGGAACCCAAGGCGCTCGATCGTGAAGCCGAACAGCACCATGGCCAGGGTCAGTAGGAAAAGCGGAGCCCAGGACCATGGACCGGCCAGGTTTCCGCCCTGCCTCAATCCCTTGATCAGGATGGCGACGCCGAACGCGATCAGCAGGCCGCTCAGGATTTTTGGGAAATAGCCCGGCCCCATCCGCACCGTGCTGCCGAAGCGGTAATCGAGCGAGATATGGAGCGCGATCGAACCCAGGCCCATGAATAGGAGCCCGGACAGGACATCCTTGTTTCTCATCACATCCGATTTCATCAGGATCTCCATGCTCCGGCATCGGGGTCGCAACGAGCGGGCTTTCGGGGCCACGCCTTGGCGCAAACCCGGCAGCCAAAGGCCTCATTCCCGGATGGTCCCGGCCCTATATTGCCGGGCGAGCCAATCCGAGGATCTTGGTCTGGCTGCAGAGTGTCACGGCAGTTCAGGCCCGACCTTCAGGACCTCGCAATGGCTGCTTCACCGCGCCGATTGCGACCTGCCAGCCCTGAACACCGGAACAGGCGCTGATCGATGCCGCAGTGAGCCGCCTTTCGGGCAGGCGCCCGAGAGTGCAGGCGGCGCCGGCAATCCCGAGCGCAAGGCAATGGCCGCCGCCAACCCGGCCCTAGTCGTCAGCCTTGACGTCGGCGGTTTTGATAACCGCGGTCCATTTCGGCACGTCCGATTTGATCAGGGCGGAGAACTCCTGTGCGGTGCCGCCGATCGCCTCGGCGCCAGCCGCCCTGAGCTTCTCCTTCGTGTCCGGCATCTGCAGGATCTTGTTGATCTCGGTGTTCAGGCGCGCGACGATCGCGTGAGGCGTGCCGGCGGGGGCGGCCACGCCCCACCATGTCACGGCCTCAGAATCCTTGACGCCAAGCTCCTCGAAGGTCGGAACCTCCGGCAGGTCGGAGCTGCGGGCCTTCGCGAAGATCGCGAGCGGGCGCATCGTGCCCTCCTTGATATGAGACATCGCCGAGGGCACCGAGGCGACATAGACGTCGACGCGCCCGCCGAGGAGATCGGGAACGGCCTGCCCTGTGCCCTTGTAGGGCACGTGCAGGAACTTCACCGCAGTCCGCTGCTGCAGCAACTCGCCGGCAAGATGCGAGCTGGTTCCGACGCCGGGCGTCGCGAACTTAATGGCGTTGGGCTTGTCCTTTGCTGTGTTCAGGAGATCCCTGACCGACTTGATCGGCGAATCCTTGGCGACGACCATCACCTGCGGCGCCGACGCGGTGAGCGCGATCGGGGTGAAATCCGCGATCGGGTCGTAGTTCGCCTTTCCGAGGATTGGGTTGATGACCATGTTGGCGTTCTGCGCCAGCACGATCGTATAGCCGTCGGGCTTGGCCTTGCCGGCTAGGCCTAGGCCGACGCTGCCGCCGCTGCCGGGCTTGTTCTCGGGCACCACCGTCCAGCCGGTCGTTTCGCTGAGCTTGGCCGCCACGACCCTGGCCACGACATCGGTCCCGCCGCCGGGAGGAAATGGCACGATCATCCGGATGGCCTTGTCCGGATATTGCTGCGCATGCGCCACCGACGTCAGCGCCGATAGCGCCAGTCCCGCGAGGGCTTTGTAGGCAATCCTCATGTTCGTCTCCTCCCGGTTGTTTCTGTTTGCCCGGCTTCGTGCGCCAGGTTCATTCCGCAGCGAGTTCCGCGAGCCTTGCCAAGCTGCGTGCATCGGCTGCGTTGCCGTCCAGCACCGAAATGACGTGCTGGGCCGCGATTTCTGCCATGGCCTTGGCCGAACCCTGTGTCACGCCGGCGATATGCGGGGTCACGATCAGGTTGGGCAAAGTCCAGAGCGGGTTGTCCTTGGCTGGCGGCTCGAGCGCGAAACTGTCGAGGCCGGCGCCGGCGATCCTGCCCTCGCGCAGCGCCTCAAAGAGAGCCGGCTCACTGATCAGGCCACCGCGCGCCGTGTTGACGACGAAGGATGTCGGCTTCATCAGGCCGAAGCGCTCCGCATTGAGGAGATTTCGCGTCGCGTTGGTCAGCGGGCAATGCAAGCTGACGATATCGGCTTCCGCGAGCAGGCTTTCCAGATCACGATTGCCCCCGTTTCCAAACTGCGCGATCTCGCGTTGGGCATGGGGGTCGTGCATGATCACGGGCATGCCAAGCCCGGTGGCGATCCGCGCGACCTCCTGGCCGATCGCGCCGAAGCCGACAAGGCCCATCACGGTGCTGGCGATGTCCCGCCCTAGGAAACTGGGCTTCGGCCACTCGCCACCCTTCACGGCCCGATCGAGGCGAGGAATGTCCTTCAACAACGCCAGCGACAGCGCGATCGTGTGTTCGGCAACGGCGCGCGAGTTCGAGCCCATGGCGCGAATGACAGGGATATTCCGCGATGCCGCCGCGTGAAGATCGATGTTGTCGACGCCGACACCGTGCTTCGCGATGACCCTGAGCCTGGGCGAGGCGGCGATGATCGTGTCATCGACGCGGCCCTGTCGGACGATCAGCGCATCGACCTGCAGCTCGGCAACCCGCTGGGCCACGAGATCCGGCGCGGCATAGGCGGGCGAGAAGAAGACATCGACGTCATGGGCGTTGAGAAGCTGGATGGCGCCTTCGGCCAACCGGTCATGCGTGACAAGCACGCGTCTGCCACGCGTGGCGACACGGGTATCGATCATCGGTGCGTTTCCTCGTGGCGCTTTCTGTCCCCGGGTGATGCCAGGTGCCGCGCCTTCCCCAACACTATTGACCGATGGGCAGCCACTCGTATGCTGAAATAATGACATATATCGATGATCTTTCCGCATGAAACATCCGATCGACGGGGTCGAGGCGTTCATCCAGATCGCCGAGCTCGGCAGCTTCAACAAGGCGGCCGAAAAGCTGCATGTCACCCAGACCGGGCTGACGCGCCGCATCCAAAGGCTCGAGAGTCATGTCGGCCTCAAGCTGCTGGACCGCACGACCCGCACGGTGGCGCTGACGAGCATCGGCCGGGAGTTCCTGCCGGAGGCCAAGCGCATGGTCGACGAGGTCGGCCGATCCTTCGACCGGCTGAAGACGATCTCGCGCTTTTCTACAGGCGACATCGCGATCGCCTCGGTACCGTCGCTGATGTATGGGCGCCTGCCGCGCATTCTGCGGACCTATGCCGTGCAGCATCCGCATAATCGCGTCGAGATCCTCGACCGGACCAGCATCCTGGTCATCGAAGCAGTGCGCCGACGCCAGGCGGAGTTTGGCCTGCATGTGCAGCCGCCGAACCAGCCGGACCTCCATAACGAGGTCCTGGTTCGCGATCCCTTCGTCGCCTATTGCCGCACCGACCACCCGCTCGCCGGAAAAGCGGCCATAGCCTGGGCAGAACTTGCGGATTTCGACCTGATCACGCTCGGCGGCAGCAGCGGCAACAGGCTGCTCATGGAAGCCCAGCTCGCCCGCTCAGGCATCGAGGTCAGGACCAAGTTCGTCGTCGAGTACTTCTCGAGCGCGATCGGGCTGGCGTCCGAAGGTCTGGGCGTGGCGATCCTGGTCGCCTCGATCGTCGAGAACCTGCGCCCGGACCTCGCCCAGATCCCGCTGGTGGACCCCGTCATCGACCGGCCAGTCTCCGTGATCCGGCGGCACGGGGAAACGCTGACCCCGGCGGCACAGGCGCTCTATAGCCTGATCGCGCGCGACCTGGGCCCTCTCGGCGGCGCGTGAGGGGAACGCCATTCGTGCGGCACTCATTCCGATCGGTCTCATCCGGGTGCCGAAGGGAGCCTCCGCTGCGAGGGGTCTAGCCCGTTGGACGTGGCCGCATCTCACAGTGACTGACTCAAGTGGAGGCGCATTCCGCGACGACCGGAGTGACACCCGAGGTTATGCGTTCATGAACGCTGGGGGAACTCGCCCCACTGCTGGCCGCTGGTCCGCTGCGAACCGATCAGCGAGCAGTCAGGTCTTCTTAATTGCGGCCAAGCCTGCAAGGGTGTAATCTCGCCGAGCGCTGATACTGCTGCGCAGTTGCCATTCCGCGTGCCTGTTGCCGATTGGAATGACGCTTGAGCGATACTTGTGCCGTAAGTTCTCATCAGAGAAAAGAGCACCCTCATTCTGTAATAACATCCCTGCCGAGCTGCTCGTCCGGGATCAGGCGCAGTGCCTTTTCTCGGTAGTGACGATCGTTTATCGGTCTCAATTCCGTATCCATACTTCGCTTGAGGCCAAATTTCCGACAGTAAATTGAAATAATTCAATCTTATACGACGATATAACCTGCAGAAATTTCTCGTATTGGCGTGTTCATGCGTCTACTTCAGCGGAGTAACCCGCCATGAGCATCAATCTCGTATCAATCATCATGCAGTTCCTGTCGCCTGATCTGATGTCCAAGCTGGCTGCATCATTGGGCGTGGACCAGTCTTCGGTTGGCAAGGCGACCAACGCCGCTGTCCCCGGCTTGCTGGCGACGCTTACGGGTGTCGCATCCACGCCGGAGGGATCACGCAAATTGTTCGACACGGTTTCGCAGCAGAATCCGGGAATGCTTGACAGTCTCGCCAGCATGATCGGCGGCTCTGACCAGAAGACAGTCGCCGACAGCGGTACGAATATGCTCTCCTCGCTCCTCGGAGGTTCGGCGATGTCCGGACTTGCTGGCGCGATCTCGAAATTCGCGGGCCTCGGCGGCGGGGCAAGCTCCTCGTTGCTTGGCCTTTTGACGCCGGCCGTGATGGGAGCACTGGGGCAACAGAAGTCGGCGGCGGGATTGGATGCGTCAGGCCTCGCCCAGATGTTGACGTCACAGAAGGCGAACATCTCGGCTGCCTTGCCCGCGGGCTTTGCTGACATGCTTGGCAAAGCTGGCCTTCTCGGCGCTGTCGGCAGTGGCGCGAGCACTGTCGCGGACACTGCAAGGTCGACAGCGTCCACGACCGGCGCCATGGCCGATCGTGCGGCGGCACAGGCGAGAACCGGCGGAATGCCGGGGTGGCTGACATGGGCCTTGCCGATCCTTGCGGTGCTTGCGGTAGGCTGGTGGTTCTTCGGGCGTCATGCGCCCGTCGTCGTTGAACAGCCCAGGCCTGTGGCAACTCAGCCGGTGCTGCCGGCTCAAACCGCTATTGGACAGGCAGGCGCCGTGGCAACGCAAGCGCTGCAGTCCCTGCAGAACGTGACTGCCGGCGGCGTAAACGTCGGGACCGAGATTCAAACGGCGATTGATGGGCTCGCAAGCACGCTCAAGGGCGTTACGGACGCGGCCTCAGCAAAGGCGGCGCTGCCACGGTTGCAGGGCGCGGCAGCCCAGTTCGACAAGGTCAACGGTGTGGCCAGTCAGCTGCCTGCCAGCAGCCGCTCCGCGCTGACGGCCTTGATCGGCGCCGTCAGGCCGTCGCTGGAGGACCTGTTCACCAAGGTGCTGGCGATCCCCGGCGTGGCCGAGATCGCCAAGCCGACGATCGATGGTGTGCGGGCGAATCTCGACGCGCTGGCGCGGGCCTAGCGCGAGGCAGGCCGTTCGTGATGTTTCGATAGCGCGCCCAGCGCAGGAGGCCGTGATGGCGATCAAGGCGAACTTTGGAGCAGATGAATGGAAATTGATCCTGGGCAGCCCGCTATTGGCCGGCATGGCGGTCACGCTTGCCGAGCCTAACGGGCTGTGGGGCGTGTTCAAGGAGAGCCTGGCCAGCGGGCGTGCGCTTCTGAGCGCCAGGAGCGACGCGGACGCGGGCGAGCTTGCGAAAGCCAYTGTTGCCGACATGGAGAGCTCGGAAGGGCGCGGCGAGGCACGCGAGTCGCTTCGCGCCGAACTGGCAGGAAAGACCCCGGCAGATGCGAAGCAGAGCATTCTGGCAATGCTGACGCGCGTAGCGCAAATCGTCGACGCCAAGGCCCCGACCGAAGCTCCARCATTCAAGACATGGCTCTCGCATGTGGCAGAGACGGTGGCGGAGGCCTCGAGCGAAGGCGGCTTCATGGGGTTTGGGGGAACCCAGGTCAGCGCGGCGGAGAAGGCCACCCTGACCGATGTGGCAAAGGCGCTGAGCGCCGCTTGAGTGAGACGCATCACGCAAGCGCATGCGTGAATGAGATAGGAGATTGACTGAGTTGCCAGGGAGCGCTGCACGGCGGCGCAGCCCATGAGCCCTTTCGAAGGGCGGGAGAGTTGGCCTGGGTGCAATCCGGCCCGCGGCGCAATGAGTCGAAACCGTCGTCGCAGGCTTGGGGTGCAGCGTGCCCAGGCGATCAGTTCGCGAGGATGGGCCGATGAAACTTGCGCGAAGCTGTAGGCTGCTCATCATTGGCATGACCAGCTTTCTTGTGGCCCAGCCCGCCCAATCCGCCGGTCTCCTGGATGACCTGGCGCGCGCGCTGTTCGGGCAACCCCGGCCGCCCCCGCAAGTCTATTTCGTTCCACCCGCGCCGCTGAGCGTGACCGTCCACCCCAAGCGGCGGCAGCAACTGCGCAAACTCGTGGCGTCCAAGCCGACCGCGCCGGTGGTCAAACTCGATCCGGCCGTTGATCCATACTGGTATCTGGATGACCCGACCTTGCGGCGCGGCGATATCGTCGTGACCCATGCGGACGTGCTGGTCTTCGAGGGCCGCGCCAGCCAGAGCCATCGCGCCAGCGATTTCACGGCCCTCAACCGATCCCGGCTCGTGTCGAAAGCGACGCAGCAGCGGGTTGGCGCGGCTACCGGCGCCCACACGTCCGTGCCGCCAGCGGGCGTTCAAACGATGGCGGCTCGCGACCCGGCAAACTGATCCGCAGTCACTCGTGGCGTTGTTCGCAGTCGGTCCCGGCGCGCTGAATATCCTGCTGCGCAGTTCGTGCCCCGCGCAGACCACTGAGGCCCCGTATCCGAGCCGCCGCGTGCGGTGACCGGCTGGCGGGCAGTCACAAAGCTGCGACGGTGCGGAAGGCGTCGTCCTGGCTCCGCCGCCGGGGGCGCTGCCCTGGCATCGAAAACAATGTAGAATGCGACCGTGTCCACCCCGGCATGACACTCTTAACTGTCATCATGCCGCACATGGGTGAGAGCCCGTCACTCCGACCTCATTGGTTCCCGGGAGCGTGCGTAAAACTGCGCGTTACACTTCCTCTGGAGTAAACCCAAATCATGCACTAATAATCAACCAGACCTTGGTATGAACCGATCGTTGAAGTCGTCGCGACGCAGACGATCTGAGTGCAGGAAGCTTGGCAGTGCTCCGGACATGCATCGTACTCGCGGCCATGATGGTCGCAATCCCAGTCAGTGCTCGCGAAACCGTTACATATAAGGGAGATGGGACGCCAGGCGCCATCGTCATCAAGACAAAGGAACGGCGGCTTTACCTGGTGCAGGGAGACGGAACCGCCATTCGCTACAAGGTGGCGGTCGGGAAGTCATCCAAGCAATGGCTCGGAGCGGTCGAGGTCGAGGGTAAGCATGTTGCGCCTGCCTGGTCGCCTCCCGATGAGATCAAGCGGGACAACCCAAGTCTGCCGGACGTCATCCCGGGAGGCTCCCCACGAAATCCGATGGGAGCGCGCGCGCTCACATTGTCCGGCGGAGGTCAGTACGCGATTCACGGCACTAACAGGCCGGATTCCATAGGCACCTTCGCGTCCTATGGCTGCTTTCGCATGTTCAATGACGACATCGTCGATCTGTTCGACCGCGTCGCCGTCGGTACGCCGGTTATCGTCCTGCGCTGACAGGCACGCGCGCAGCGCCTTTCGGCGTTGCCACCCGCTGCTCGTCGCGCATATGCGAATGAACAGCGGGATGACCTCGCGGCTTACTGCTGAAGGGATGCCGGCATTGCGTCGTCTCTGGCGCGCCCGGCGTTGACCGCGCGCAGGCTGGCGATGTACTCAGCGGGGTAGAGCATTGTATTGTCAGGGGCCTTCAGGCCCATGTACTGCGCAACTTCGCCAACCCATCTGTTGCAGTTATAGAGCACGGCATGCCAAGCCGTCGGCTTCCGCTGCTTCTGCCTGATATAGGCTGCTACCCGTTGATACTGGGCTTCGGTCAACAGAACCCGGTACCGCGCCGAGATGTATTCATCCTCCAGGTCGCCGTCGCTGGGGCCTGTCTCCGCTGGAACGGGAAGGACGTGCCCGACAGACCAGAGCTGCGGGCCTTCGCCGGCCGGATGCAGGCCGGCAACCTGATCTGCCCGAACCTGGCCGACTTCGCCCCGCGCGTTCAGCCGGCCATAGACGAGAAAGGTATGGCCGTAGCTCAGTGCATAGCGCGACCGAAACTCGACGAAGTACTGACCGCTTCGCTGGTCAGCCTGCCGTCGGGAGTGCCGGGATGCCGTCCTGCCGACCGAGCCGGTCGGCCGTGGGTCGGGCGCGATAGCCTCATCGCTGGCCTCGGGAGGAGGCAGGTAGCGATCCTCCTGGGCACTGGCAGGAGCCAGCCAGAGAGGCAAAGAAATGGCAGCAGCACAAGCAAAGAGAATGCTGGCACGCGCCAGATTGTTTGATTTGTTCCGCATCGCAGAGCTCCGGTTTCCGGAAGAAGAACAGCCTCGGCGATAGGCACGACAACAGCAGTAGCCGTGTCATCAAACTCCCGGAAGAGTTTCTAATCAAATGAAGAAAACGGCCGGATTGTTCCGGCCGTTTTCAGAATATCGAGCGTCAGCCCTTCGTAACGATCGGAGAAGCAACTGGAGGGGGAGCCTTCCCCTTGCCCTTGCCAATACCATAAGTGGTGCAGCCACCAACGCCCACCAACGCAACGGATACAGCCAAGATCATAAGCTTTTTCATTGATTCGCCCTCGTTGAGAACATTGCAACTATGACTGAAACAAGTTCGGCTACTAGTGCGGATGCGCAACACCAAACCCACTTCCTTGCCCCGGATCGCGGCAGTGCGGCACAACGTCGAGTATTCCAAATATCCTCAGCACTTTCAATCGGCTAAGGCCGGGTTTTGCTGGAGCGAAGACGTTCGTGGTTTCCGGGGGCTGAACCGTCCGAAGGTGCTCTAGCGTCCTCGATGCTTCGCTCATTGTTCCCGAGCAACGCCCTTGACCGCTGGAGTTCATTCTTCGTCCAGGCGAAGTCGAGTCATGCAAGGTCGAAGCTAGAGAACTCTTAGCCCGCCGCCAGAATAGACATGGATCCTTCGCCGCACAGCGTACTGGTAGCGACAATATCGCCACCAACGCGCGACGAGCGCATCGGTATGTCACCTGACCTTCATCACTCGGTTGACCGGGCCGATCGCAAAGGCGGTTCCCTTGCGGAGTACTCGGCAAAATGCCTGGGCAGATCCGGCGTTCTCCGCCGCTGCACCCTCTTGGGAGCCAGAGCGACGGAGCCCTCTGCGCGCGCAGGTCGCGAGACTGTGACCTTGCCCTCAGGCGTGGAACCTTGGCATGACGCGCCCGGTCCGCGCCATGTAGTCGCCATATTCCGCACCGAACGCATCGAGCATCAGGCGCTCTTCCTGGCCGACGCGGAAGAAGTACAACGTTCCAAAGCCGACCAGGCCGGACAGCCCGGCGATAAAGTTGGGCAGCAGAAGAGCCTGGGCAATCGCCCACAGCCAGAACGCCGAATACATGGGGTGCCGGACATAGCGGTACACGCCCTCCGTCACGAGCCGATGGCTCTCGCGGAGATCCAGAGACACGGACCAGTTGCGGCCGAGAGCCCGGTGCGTGAGGTGGAACAGGATGAGCGCCGCGATCGTGGCGAAGGCTCCGAGCCAGGCGAGAGCCGGCTGGAACGGGTAGTTCGCAAAGCGCGGGAATCCGGTCGCGACATAGATGAACGGCAAGAGTCCAAGGCCCGTGAACGAAATGCTCAGCAGGATGATTTCCCGCAACCCGCGAGCGCTCCGGGAAACCGGGGTCCGGCGGGCGCGTCGCTCATGCGGAATGCGGATGATGTACCAGCCAACGGCAAGCAGGGCGTAGATCGCCTTGGCGATGCTCAGGGTCATCGCTTGGCGACCTCGGTGCTGTGATCGCCCGTCAGGGCCGGGGAGGGGGAAACGAGAAATCGACCGTCGGCATCGAGTGCTTGCATGGCACCTTCCTTGGCATTGACCTGTTGTTCTGCAAAGAGCGGCCCGCAGACGAACATGAAATAATCATACGGCGCGCGCCGATCATTGCCCCTGACGAACTGGCAATGCATCCGGTACCAGTTCTTGCGAATGCGGGGATAGCGGGCCGGATCAATCATGCGCCTGATGCTGACGCTGCGAATGATCGGTGAGCCCGTGGCGGCCAGACCCATCAGCGGCAGAGGATCGGCCCGGTAGAAATTCATCACGTCCGAGCGCGCCTGGTAGTCGGCCCAGAACACGGCGCGGCAGGCGCTCACGCGCTCAACCGCGGCGCGGAAACGACGGGCGGCGCGATGAAGCCCGATCTTGAGGGTCGACGATCCAACGGAAAGAAACGTGAGGCGAGGACGGTCGTCCTGCTCCTCGAGCCCGAGCTCGATGGCGTGGTCGATGAGATCGATCGCAAGCACGGCTCCAAGGCTATGTCCGACGACGAGAATCTCGTCCACCGAGCCGCTGCGCCTGGCCTCGACAATTTCGGCAGCAACGCGTCGCAGGCGCCCTTCGAGGATCGGATCGCCCCGCCGGATGTACTGGCGGGCAAAGATCCAGTCGTCAAAGAGAAGCCCCAGATAAACCCAACGATCGGCGGCGAGAAACAAGAGGAGGAAGGCGCCGATTGCTGCCAGTGCTCCAATCGCGCTGGAGTCGGTAGCTCGCGCCAGGGCCACCCCGCCAGCAAGCGAAAACGCAGCAATGATCGCCAGAATCAAGAATGGATAGAGGAAGAACATCGCGTAGCGCCAACTGGCGCGCAGATAGCCCCAGAGCGCTCCGGCCACGATAAAATCGACGAAGGCGAGGAGACCCTGAGGAATGCGCCACCATATCGGGCGCCTGTTCGTGGCTTCCACCACATCGTCCCATCTGATTGCGCAATACTCGGTTTCGACCCGCCAGTTGGGGCCGGTCGTGAGCACTTGCCAGGTCGAGACGTCATCACTGTTGGTAGGCTCCGACGAAACCACGGAGGCCGCCCACGCACGCTCAAAACGTCGCGTTTCCCTGACAAAGCGACCATGCACGACCGCGGGCTGCGCATGATCGTAGCCGCCGATGTGATACACGCGACGCCTGAAAACATTCGAATCCGCCATCGCCGGCTATCCTGCTCCCAATGCGTGGCCTGCGCTGTTTGTTAGTGGATCGCCGGCACTTGCGCCAGCGAGCAGCGATTCAACCGAGGGCGCAAGTGGACGACGCAGACGACGTCACTTTGTGTTCGCGAAAGGCGATCGGCCCCTTCGTACGAGCAGAAGCTCCCATTTCCCAGGACGTAGAGGCTCTCCGCCGGGGTATTGGCTTATGGAATGAGTGACCGCGGATGAAGCGCTCGGCGAGGGCGTGCCGTCATGAGGCGGGCATGATCGGGCAGGCAGTCGCGGTCCTTCTGCCTGATTCGCTCGAACAGTGTCCGCTGCGTATAGGGTGCTACCGCCCGGTCCCAGCATAGCCGAGCCCGCGCGATATCTCGTCTGCGGCCTCCATGACCTGCTCCGCCATGAGCTTGATCATCTCGGGTGTCAGCCGGGTCGATGGCCCCGATACGCCAACCGCAGCCTCGACCACGCCGTCGGCGCGCCTGATCGGGGCCGCCAATCCATAGACGGCGCCGCGCCATTCGCCGAGGTTGACGGCATAGCCCTGCGAGCGGACCGCTGACAGTTCGTGCTCGAGCCCTTCAAGGCTATTGATGGTCCTTGGCGTGAAGGCGAGAAGATTTCGCCCAATCTCTTCGATGACATGCGAGGGTTGAAACGCGAGAATCGCCTTTCCGATCGCAACCGCGTGGGCCGGAGCCTTGCCGCCGACATCGGAGCTGGCATGAAGCGGCTCGGGGCTATCGATTTTATCGATATAGATCACATCGGCCCCAGCGAGGACCGACAGGTGCACGGTCTCGCGCGTGCGCAGGGCGAGTTCGGAGAGGTGGCGCTGCGCTTCCCGCTTCAGCTCAAGTCGGGCGAACAGGCCGACACCCAGCCCCCACAATTTCAGTGATAGCCCACACCGCCCAGTGTCGGGCTCGCGGGCGAGATAGCCCGCATGCTCAAAGACGGCCAAAGCGCTTTGAACGTGGCTTTCGCCCAGTTCGGTCTGCTCCGCCAGATCACGAACGCTCCTCGGCTGATCGCTCTTGGCCAAGGCTTCAAGAATCATCAGGCCGTCTTGAAGTGTTCTGTCCATAGGGCGGGGCACCAGACTCCCAGATCCGAACGGCATTCCAGACGTCAGGGCGCGTGTCGTTCACGCTCTCCTGCCGATTTCAGCCAGTATTCATGTCTGCAACACCATGAAACCTGCCYGAAACAACAGTGAAGAGCAAGGGCAGCGACGGACCGCGAGAGCCTCCCGTTGCGAGGACCAGACGGTGCTTGTACGGCCGGTGCGTCAGGATGTCGTGGCCGGCTAAGTTGAGCCCGGCGAAGAGCGGTTTCAGGTCCGGGCGCCACTCTCGAACCAGAGAGGCGGCCGGCATCGAGGGCCAGCGGGCTCGGCAGCGCCGTCAGCTTTCCATGAGCTCCAGCAGGAAATAAGTCGTCGGGCCGGTCGGGAGATCGTTCGACAGGCGAAAGGAAACCGGGCCTGCGCCACGGGTGATCGGCGGGTTCACCGTTCCGTCGAGAGAGACAGGTGAGAGCTGCCATCGCGGCGCCGTCCTGGCCAGGGCGACGAGGCCGTCACCTTCCGCGGCGTCGACGCTCATCGTTCCCAGCCTGGCCGGCAGGCTCTGCGCGGAGAAGGCGAGGGCCTCCGTCGCGGGCGTCGAAACGCGCAGCTGCCGGCTTGGGCGGCTCAGGACGATCTCGCCGGTGTCGCTCTGGTAGAGCCCCGCCGCGATATCGGTGGCATTTCCTTGCGGGAGCGCGCCGCTCTTCTTCAGCCTGTCGATGATCGCAGCCGCGCGATTGGCGTCCCGAGGCTGAAGGACTGCGATCTGTTCGCCGATGCGGTCGGCGGCCTGCAATCCGATCCGCCCGACCAGAGCCAGATCCGTCAGTTTCTCAGGCTCGCGGGCCTGCATGTCCGGGCCGAGATCATCCTCGCCGCGAACCGCGAACGGGATCGTGATCCGGGAGGTGGAGACATCGCCGCGCCTGAACAGGAGTGCGGAGAGGGTCTCGCCGGCGCGGGCCACGGGGTCGAGTGCGATCGCGTAGGGCAGCATGGCCCGCTTGTGCGGATAGGGCTCGCCATAGGCGAGAATGATCGGGCCGTGGGCGTGCCGGCAGAGCACGTCCCAGCCCTGCAGTGCGGCATAGGCCGGAAAGACGAGCCCGCCCTCGTAGCGATAGCGATTCCAGAACAGGTGATCGTATTCGCTGACGATGAACGGTTTTCCGAGCCAGCGCGCCGCCGCGATCATACGCATCGCATTGGCGCCGTCGCCGACCGAGCTCTGCTGGAGCAGCTTGCTGCCGGGCGCATAGCCCCCGATCCAGTCGTGATAGGTATTCATCGTTACGGCTTCGAGGCCACGCCTGCTGAGGGCGGTCTGAATCGTCGGCCAGTTATTGTAGGTGCTGATCAGGCCCTTGTAGCCAAGCGTGCGTAGCGCCTGGCTCATCCTTGCGGCGGATTCGGTCTCGACCTCGATGAAGAAGGCCTGCAGGTCGCGCATGCGCGCGCTATCGGCGTAACGGTTGCCGGGCAGTGCGATCGAGCCATTCTCCAGTCGCTCGGTCCAGCCGAGCCCGCCCCAGGCCTTCGGAAGAGCAGCCGTCGACGCATAGCGCTTCGCCAGCCAGCGATTGAAGGGGGCCGCGAGCATCGCGTCATACGGTGGCTTGCCGGGCCGGTCGTGCACGACGCCCTCGAACTCGATGCCGTTCTCATTGACCAGGATGACCAGCGCCAGCGCATCGTCATGGATCGGCGCGATGCCGGTATGGGGATTGACCCGCGCGAGGAATTTTTCGGTGAAGGTCTTCCAATGGGCGAGGGCGGCGTCGTCGAGATGCAGTGCGAGCTTGAGGTTGCCGGCTGGATCCCAGCGGTCGTCATAGCCGCCATAGGCGCCGCGCCACGAGGTCATTCCGTCAATGATCCAGTAGATGCCATTCCGCTTCAGCGCGGCGAGCAGATAATGGATGCGGTCGAGCGTGTCGGGGTCGAAATCGAAATCCTTGCCGCGGCCAGACATCAGCGATGCGTCAAGGAAGGTTAGCCGGGCGATGTTGTAGCCGTGGCGCGCGAGCTGCTCTGCGTAGCGGTCGGCCCCGGCGCGATCAGGGAAGCCGCCCGAGGCAGGGCTCCATGCCAGAGAGGCGCAGAACAGGCGTTCCGGTTCTTCGGGCGCCTGGGCGAGGGCGAGACGGCCGTCCTGCCGCGCCACCACCCGCTGGCCCGCGCCGATGGAGCCCTTTGGCCCGATCGCCCGGCTGGGCAGGAGCGCGGAGAAGTCGAGCGGGCTGCCGGGGCGGATCTCCAGCGACACTTCGCGAACGGGCAACCATTGGTCGGCGGCGATGGCGCAAGGCGCGGTGGCGGTAAGCGCCAGCACCGCAGCCAATGAGGAAAGCAGTCTCTTCATGTCGACCAATCCCTATCCGGCGAACCCTGGACGATTCCGCTGCGCCTTCAGGGCCGCGACGGGCCGTGCAGGATGTAGGATTTGGTGAGGCCTGCGATCTTCTCCCGGACCAGATTCGCCTCAGGCGCATAGGAGCGGAACTCCTTCAGGGTCAGGATCTGGATCTCCTCGAAATACTCCCGGATGTGCTCCTCGGAGGGTTTGGACAGGAAGCGCCACGGCGACAGCCTGACGGCATGGCGGGCGAGCGGACGCGGCAGCCAGTGGAGGGCTGGGCAGAAGAAATGCGGTTCGATTGGGAAGACGAAGGCCGGCGTCTGGATGAAGTAGTAGTTCGAGACACGGTTGATCTCGCGCACGAGATTGGCTCGTTTGGCCGGCGGCACGTGCTCGATCACCGAGTTGCACACCACCACGTCGAACGACTTGTCCTCGAAGGGAAGGCGGTCTCCGTCATAGACGATGACCTTCACATCGCCGAACGAGCCGGTGAACGAGCGCGCCTGGCCGTCGTCGCGGATATTGACCAGCGTCAGGTCCTTGGGAACGTCGGCCGGGTCGAGCTTTTCCCAGAAGTGCCTGGAGCCGCCGACGTCGCAGACCTTGAGCGAGGTGAATTCGGGGATGGTCTCCCGAAACAAGCCGCCGCGCCTCCTCCGGAAATATTCCGACGAGGAATGCACGATCCGGTCCCAGAGCGGAACATTCTTCTCCACAGTGTCGTCGGTCATGAAGGGAGCTTTCCTGAGGTGTTCGTGGCTCGGCTGCGCCCGTCAGGCGGCCGTTCTCGCCGGTTCATGGATGATGCGGCTCTCGATCGGCGCGGCAGGGGGGCGCCGCCGCCGCAGGAAGCCCACAGGCAGCGCTGCGGCGTGGAAGAACCAGGCGACAACGGTGTAG
>NZ_JBFTZN010000129.1:0-31956 GCF_056406775.1 Allobosea sp. P1_A7 | reverse complement strand
GGCGTGAGGTGTTCCGGAATGGAACACCTCGGGGCCGTGAAGACAGCCCAATGGGCACCAGAAATGAGGATCACACCATGCCGGATATGCCTCGCCTGGTCGAAAACCCCTCCCTGTTTCAGCGGCTTGGCCTTGAGCCCGAGCCAGCCCGAGCCGGTGTCAATATGGCACAATTGCTGGCCATACTCGAAGACATGTGCCGCATTCAGAAACAGCACGGCATCCGGCTGATGCTTCTCGAGCGCCAGTTGCGCACGCTTCGGCACAGGGCCTGAAACGGTTCTGAGCCCGACTGCGGCCGCCGGGCCCAACGCACAGGAGCTCCCCACCGCCATGAACGGGGCAGCGCCTGGTGCCTGCGCTTCGGCGGTGGCAGCCGATGCTGCTGTTTGAGAATCATAGGCTCGGTTTCGGGCGCGCCACGCCCCCGTCACCATACCAACAAGCGGCCTCCCCGCCCTACATGGTGCGGGACCGGAACTGTTCCGCCATCCAGTCGATGACGACGCGCACGCGCGGCGAAAGCTGGCGCGTATGCGAATAGAGGACATGGACGGGCAACGGGGTCGGAGGATAGTCCGCCAGGATCTCGACGAGCGCGCCGCTGGCCAGTTCGGGTGCGACGCGGTAGCGCGGGACCTGAATGATCCCGAGGCCGAGGCAGGCGCAGGCGACATTCGTCTCGGGGCCGGTCACGGTCACCACGGAAGGCGGGGTGATCTGCCGTTCCCGGTCGCGCTCGGTGAAAACCAGCGGACTGACGAGGCACGCGCGGCGGAATATGCGTCAGGCCCCTATGCCGGCATCGCCGACAAGGCGCTCAAGGGCCTCGCCGGTCTGGAACCCGCCGATGCCGACCCGGACGAGGTCGCCCGCGCGATCGTCCGGGTCGTCGACGCGCCTTTCGGGAAACGCCCGTTCCGCGTCCATGTCGACCCGTCGCAGGACGGCGCGGAGATCGTCAACGGCGTCGCCGACCGCATGCGCCGCGAGATCTACCGCACTATCGGCCTGGAAAACCTGCTCCATCCCGCGATCAACGCCTGAACCGCGTGCGGGTGGAGGCAGGGGCCCGCCGTTCAGCCGGGCCCCGGATACTAGCCTGCCCCGATCAGCCCATCACCGCCTTGGGTTCGAGATAGGCCTCGAGCCCGAACACGCCGTTCTCGCGCCCGATACCGGATTGCTTGAAGCCGCCGAACGGCGCCATCGGCTCCATGGGAGCGCCGTTGATGACGACGCGCCCGGCGACCAGCTGGTCCGCCACGGCCTGCGCGCGAGCGGGATCGGAACMGGCGACATAGGCGTGGAGGCCGTAATCGGTGTCGTTTGCGATCGCGATCGCGTCAGACTCGGTGCCATAGGGGATGATCGACAGGACCGGCCCAAAGATCTCGTCGCGCGCGATGGTCATGTCGTTGCGGACATCGGTGAAGACGGTCGGCCGCACGAACCAGCCATCCTTCGTCTCTTCTGGCCGTCCTTCGCCTCCGATTAGGAGCGTCGCCCCTTCCTCGCTTCCCTTGCGAATATAGGACTGGACGCGGTCCCATTGCCGTTGGCTGACCATCGGGCCGATCGCCGTTTCCGGATCGCGCGGGGCGCCCGACCTGACCTCCGCCACGGCCGCCTTGATCGCCGCCTCGAACTCCGCGAGCCTCGCCCGCGGCACCAGGATACGGGTGCCGGCGATGCAGGCCTGGCCGCTGTTCATGAAGCCGGCCATCAATGCGAAGGGCACGGCTTCAGCGAAATCGGCATCGTCGAGAATGACCATAGGCGATTTTCCACCAAGTTCGAGCGTCACGCGCTTCATCGTTTCGGCCCCGGCACGCAGGATTGCGCGGCCGGTCGCGGTCGATCCCGTGAACGAGACCTTGGCGATATCGCGATGTGCGCTGATCTCTGCCCCAACGACCTCGCCGCGACCGGTGACGATGTTGAACACACCGGCGGGAACACCGGCCTCGTGCAGGGCCTCGGTCACGATCTGGGTCTGGATCGCACTCATCTCGCTGGGCTTGATCACGGCCGTCGAGCCCGAGGCGATCACCATCGCGAGCTTGTTGCAGATGAAGCCGGCATTGGCGTTCCAGGGCGTGATCAGCCCGACGACGCCGAGCGGCTCCATCGTCACCTTCGCCGAGCCGATCCGGCGGGTGAACTCATAGGTCTCCAGCGTCTGCGCCGCGAGCCGGAAACCGCCGACCGCATAGTCCGACATCCACTCCGCCCGGGATATGGGCGCCCCATATTCCTCGATCACGGCCTCGGTCAGCTCGGCACTGCGCGCCTGCACCGCGTCGGCCAACCGATTGAGCAAGGCGATGCGCTCCTGCCTCGAGCTGCGTGAAAACGCGGGAAAGGCGCGCTTGGCGGCTGCGATCGCGGCGCGGGTGTCGATCTCGTCGCCGAGCTGGACCTGGCCGATCACGCGGCCGGTCGCCKGGTTGTGGAGGTCGAAGAGTTCCGTTCCGTGCGGCGTGACGAACGCCCCGTCGATATAGATCGTGTCGATGGTCTTCATGGCTGGCCTCCGGTGCCTCGGGTTTGATGAAGCCGAGATAGGCCGCTCGGATCGATTGGATAATCAGGATAAAGCGGCATGAAGTGATGCGGAATTCGGGACAATGAAGACAGGCCTCGGCGAATACGACGCGATCGCCGCCGTTGCGCGGCTCGGCAGCTTCCGGGCAGCCGCAACCGAACTCGGCATGTCCTCCTCGGCGCTGAGCCATGCTGTGGCTGCGCTGGAGGCGCGACTGGGGGTGCGGCTGTTCAACCGAACGACGCGAAGCGTTGCGATGACCGATGCCGGCGAGCAATTCATCGCCCGGATCGCTCCGGCGCTCGCCGAGATCAGCGGCGCGATCGAGGGCATCAACAGCCATCGGCAAACCCCGGCCGGCACGCTGAGGATCAACACATCGGCCGGCGCGGCGCGAATGGTCCTGACGCCGGTGATCCTGGACTATCTCAGGCGCTACCCGGACATGAACGTGGTGCTCGTCACCGAGGGACGCCTGGTCGACATCGTCGGACAGGGCTTCGACGCCGGTATCCGGCTGGCGGAGACGGTCCCGCAGGACATGATCGCGGTTCCGATCGGCCCCGCCTTGCGACAGGTCGTGGTCGGATCGCCCGGCTATTTCCAGGGGCGCACCAGGCCTGTCGTGCCGGGCGACCTGCTCCAGCACCGATGCATCCGCGCGCGGATGGCGAGCGGCGCGATCTATCACTGGGAGTTCGAGCAGCGCGGCGAGCAGGTCGAGATCGATGTGCCGGGATCACTCACCCTCGACGAAATGACCCTGATGCTGGAGGCGGCCCTGGCCGGGACCGGTCTTGCCTATCTCAGCGAATGGTCGGTCGCACCGCATATCGCCTCAGGGGCACTGATCCCGGTGCTGGAGGACTGGAGCCCGCCCTTTCCCGGCCTCTGTCTCTACTATCCCGGCCGCCGGCACGTCCCGGCGGGCCTGCGCGCGCTGATCGCGCTGATCCGGGAGACGAATGAACGGAGCCGCAAATAGACGGCCTCAGGCAGCCACGGCGATCCGTTGCACCTTGATGTCGTCTTCATGGGCCCTGGCCTCGGCGAGATCATGCGCCGCCTGCATCCGCAGCATCGTATCGGCGCGGACGCCGAACGCCTTCTCGAAGCGGATCGCCATCTCGGCCGACAAGCCGGCCTTGCCGTTCAGAAGATTGCTMATGGCCTGACGGGTCACGCCCAACTTCTCCGCGGTGACGGTTACGCTCAGCCCATGCGGCAGGACGAACTCGGTCTTAAGCCACGCCCCCGGGTGGACGGCGAAGCTTGGATGAAGCTTGATGGCCATCAGTGACAATCCTCCAGATCGATGTCCTCGATCGCGCCCGCCTCGTTGATGTGAAAGGTCATTCGCCAGTTCTTCGTGACCGTGAGCGACCAAACGCCAGAGCGATCGCCAGTCAGAAGGTGAGCGCCGAAATTGGGCGGAATGTTCAGTTCTTCGACTGCCTCGATCACGGCCAGATAGGCCAGCATATTCCGAAGTCGTCCGACGAGATTGCCAGGCACCCCCTTGGCTCTCCCTGTCTCCGCGAACGTCCGGAGCGCCTTATGCCTGATGCTCTCGATGTCCACGCCGACGATGTAGGCCCGCAGCCGTCACGCGTCAAGTGTCGCTTTACACCCAGAAGGCAAGCCGCAGCTGGCTTGTAGACGTGCCATCCTGCCCCCGCGACATTGCCCCAGCTCCGGAAGCCCCGCCCGGCTGCGATTGACGTGGTGCCGATCTGGTCCAGCCGCATCCGTCCCGTTGGCCGCCGCGGGGCGGGAGTGCCTTCGGCGCGGGCTTCTCGCAATGCGTGTAGCGGCCCCGCGTTGCGCCCTCATGGATACAGCGCCGGGCCGTTCGCGGCCCCGTGTCATCGCCCCTTCGCGATAGCCGGCCGGGATGAGATTGCGACATCACGCAGCGATCACATGGTCGCGCGGTGAGCGCTATGCCCATGGAAGAATAGCGGTCTCGTCGCTAGCTTGTTCGGGGACACAGGAATCATCCCGGAGCGGGAGGCCAGCACCATGATGACGAGGCGACATATCCTGCTGAGAAGCGCAGGCCTTGCGGCGGCATCATCGCCCTTGCTGGCCCTCATCGCGCGTTCCGAGGTGACCTTCCCCGTCACCCATACCGACGCCGAATGGCGCCGCCTGCTCAAGCCCGAGCAATACGCCGTCCTGCGCCAGAGCGGCACGGAGCGCCCCTATACGAGCCCGCTGCTGAACGAGAAGCGCCGTGGCGACTTCGCCTGCGCCGGCTGCGACCAGCCGCTTTTCTCCTCGACCACGAAATATGACAGCGGCACCGGCTGGCCGAGCTTCTGGGCGCCCCTGGACAAGGCGGTCGGCACCGAGACCGACAACTCGCTCGGGATGCAGCGCACGAGCGTGCATTGCAGCCGCTGCGGCGGCCACCAGGGCCATGTCTTCAACGACGGTCCGAAGCCTACCGGCCTGCGCTACTGCATGAATGGCGTTTCCATGACCTTCAAGCCGATGGCGGCCTGAGAGCGGCAGCGATGACCCTGTTCCTGCTCGCCTATCTCGGCGGTGTGCTGACGATCGTCAGCCCCTGCATCCTGCCTGTCCTGCCCTTCGTCTTCGCCCGTGCGGGCCAGCCCTTCCTGCGCAGCGGGCTGCCGATGCTCGTCGGCATGGCCGCGAGCTTCGCCGGCATCGCGACGCTGGCGGCCGTCGGCGGCAGCTGGGCCGTCGAAGCCAACCAATATGGCCGGCTGATCGCAATCGGCCTGCTCGCCGTCTTCGGGCTCGCGCTGCTGTTCCCCTCCCTTTCGGACTGGGCGACACGCCCGCTGGTGGCGCTCGGCGGCCGCCTCTCCGAGCAGGCGGAACAGGGCAAGGGCGCAGTCGCGCCTTCGMTGCTGCTCGGCGTCGCAACCGGCCTGCTCTGGGCGCCCTGCGCCGGGCCGGTTCTCGGACTGATCCTGACCGGAGCGGCCCTGCAGGGGGCGAATGCCGGCACTTCGCTCCTGCTGCTCTCCTATGCCGCCGGAGCTGCAACCTCGCTCGCATTGGCGCTCCTGGTCGGCGGCCGGGTCTTTTCCGCCATGAAGCGCTCGCTGGGCGCCGGCGAGTGGCTACGGCGGGGTATGGGTGTTGCGGTGTTGGCTTCGGTCGCGGCGATCGCGCTCGGGCTCGACACCGGCTTCCTGACACGCGTCTCGCTGGCGAGCACATCGGCGCTGGAGCAACGGCTGGTCGACCGGCTCCGGCCGGAAACAGAGGCGCCCGGACAGTCCCCGGTGGCCATGCAGGGCGGCCCGGCGATGACGGGCGCCAACCCCGCCATGATGGCCGCGAACCCGGCCATGACGGGCGGCAACGCCATGATGATGCAGGGCAAGCCTGCGCAGGCGAGTGACGAACTGCCCGTCGAGGGCGTGATGCCGGTGCTGGCGGGGGCGGTCGAATGGTTGAACTCGCCGCCGCTGACCAATGAGCAGCTCAAGGGCAAGGTCGTCCTGATCGATTTCTGGACCTATTCCTGCATCAACTGCCTGCGGACGATCCCCTATGTCCGCGCCTGGGCCGAGAAGTACAAGGATCAGGGTCTGATGGTGATCGGCGTGCATACGCCGGAATTCGCCTTCGAGAAGACCATCGGCAACGTCAAGAAGGCGGTGAACGATCTTCAGATCGGCTACCCCGTCGCGATCGACAATGATTTTGCGATCTGGCGCGCCTTCAAGAACCGCTATTGGCCGGCGCATTACTTCATCGACGCGCGAGGCCGGGTCCGCCACCATCAGTTCGGCGAGGGGGACTATGACGCCTCCGAACGGGTGATCCAGACGCTGCTGGCCGAGGCCGGCAGGACCGGTACGCCGACAGAACTCGTTGCGGTCAAGGCCGTCGGCGCGGAAGCCGCATCCGATGCCGGCAATGTCCGCTCGCCGGAGACCTATCTGGGCTATGAGCGGGCGGAAAACTTCGTCTCGCCCGGCGGGATCGTCCAGGACACGCACCGGACCTATGCGCTGGGCCAGCCCCGGCTCAATGAATGGGGCCTGTCAGGCGGCTGGACGATCGGTGCGGAGCACGCCGCGCTGGACGACAAGGATGGTAGCATCGGCTTCCGCTTCCATGCGCGCGACCTGCATCTGGTTCTCGGCCCGGGAGCGGATGGCAAACCGGTGCGCTTTCGCGTCACCATCGACGGCGCCCCGCCCGGCGACGACCATGGCATGGACAGCGATGCCGACGGCCAGGGGATTGTGAGCGAGCAGCGGCTCCACCAGCTCATACGCCAGAAGGGCGAGGTCGGCGATCGCCTGTTCGAGATCCGCTTCCTCGACCCCGGCGTACAGGCCTATGCCTTCACCTTCGGCTGAACAGGGAGATTGGACATGACACATCCACGCGCCAAGACCGCCGGATCGCCCGTCGCGCGCTACGGCCGGCCTGCCCTCGCCGCCCTGGCGCTGATCGGGCTCGTCGGCCTCGGCCTGCGGATTTCACCATCGGCCGCCGAGAATGCACCCCGCGCGATTCCCGCCCTGTCGGCCGCTGAACCGGCCCCGCAAGCCACGTCCGAAGTCGCTGTCCTGGCCGGCGGCTGCTTCTGGGGCGTGCAAGGCGTCTTCCAACATGTCGACGGTGTCAGCAATGCCGTCTCCGGCTATGCCGGCGGCGAGAAGGCGACCGCCCGCTACGAGCAGGTCGGTTCGGGCCGTACCGGCCATGCCGAAGCCGTCCAGATCACCTATGATCCGCGCAAGATCAGCTATGCGCGCATCCTGCAGGTCTATTTCTCGGCAGCGCATGATCCGACCGAGCTCAACCGCCAGGGTCCCGATATCGGCACGCAGTACCGCTCGGCGATCTTCCCGACCAATGCGGACCAGGCCCGGATCGCCAAGGCCTATATCGCCCAGCTCAACCAGGCCAGGGCCTTTAACGCGGCGATCGTGACCAAGATCGAGCCGGACCGGCCCTTCTACCCGGCCGAGGCCTATCATCAGGACTTCCTGACGAAGAACCCGAGCCACCCCTATATCGTGATCAACGACCTGCCGAAGATCGAAAGCCTGAAGCGCCTGTATCCCGCGCTCTATCGCCCGGACCCGGCGCTCGTCGCCAAGACCGGTCTCTCCAACTGAAGGAACTGACCAATCGGCCTGCCGGACAGATGCCTTTGAACACCCCGCCGACGATCAGGATCGCGGCCGCCCTGCTCACGGACCGACAGGACCGGCTGATCCTGGTGCGGAAGCGCGGCACCAGCGCCTTCATGCAGCCCGGAGGCAAGATCCAGCCCGACGAGACGCCGCTGGCGGCGCTGATACGCGAGCTGCACGAAGAACTCGGCCTTGTCGTCGCGCCGTCGTCGCCGCGCTATCTCGGCTGTTTCGCGGCGCCTGCAGCCCATGAGCAGGGTTTTACCGTCGAGGCGGAGCTGTTCAGCCTGTCCACGGATCGGACGCTCGCCCCCGCCGCGGAGATCGCGGAGCTGATCCGGTTCGATCCGGCTTGCGCGCCCCATCCCGAACTCGCCCCGCTGACGCGCGATGCCATCCTGCCGCTCCATCGGACACGCGCCGGTTCCTGACACGCCGTCTCCCGCGATCTCGGCGACAGGCGACGGCTCAGGGGGCGGCAGCTTCGGCGGCAAATTCTTCGGCGATCCAGACGAGGAAGGCGCGCGCGGCCGGTGAAACGCCATGATCCCTGGCGGGGATGGCGGCAAGGCCATCGGCGAACGGAACAAACCCGCAAGGCGCAACCAGCCTGCCGGCCGCAAGGTCTTCCCCGACCATGCGCTGCTCGACAAGCGCCACGCCCAAGCCCGCCAGCGCCGCCTCGATGCAGAGATGCGTGTGCGGAAAGAAGAGCTCCGCCTCGTGGCTCGCCGTCAGGCCCGTATTGACCTGCCAGGTCTCCCAGGCGCTCGCGCTGTGCTCATGGGCAATCCGGGTCGAGCAGACCAGGCGCTCGCCGTCCCGCGTGATCGCATGCCCGGGAGCGCAGACGGGCCCGAAGGCGATATCGGTCAGGCGGATCGCCCTCTCCCGGTCGCGCGCGGGATAGGAGCGGCGATCCCAGACCAGCACCAGATCGGCGCCCTGGTGCCTGATCTCCTGCGCGGAGGTCATCGACAGGCGTAGCCGGATCTCGGGATGGCGACGGTAGAAGCCCTGCAGATGCGGCACGAGCCAGCGCATGGCGAAGGTGGCGCTGCAGGCCACATGCACGCTCGGCCCGCGCGCCTCCTCCAGCACGCGCAGCCAGCCCTGCTCGAGCGCATCGAGCGATCCGGCGACGACCTGCCGCAAGGCCTCGCCGCGTTCATTCAGCCGCAAGCCGGTCCCCGCCTTCTCGAAAAGCTCCACACCCGCATGATCCTGCAGGCTCCGAAGCTGGCGGCTGACCGCGCCATGGGTTCGGCCGAGCTCCTCGCCCGCACGCGTCACCGAGCCGAGACGCGCCGTCGCCTCAAAGGCCCTGAGGGCGGAAAGCGGCGGAAGCTTGCGCGGCATGACTGATGGTCCGTGAGTTTAGCTCACCATGATCGGATTTTAACTCGATAGCATGAGGGGCAGTGTACCTCTAGAAGAACCGCCATGGCCGGCCAGCTTTCAGTCGATCCCGTGTCTTCATGGGCGGGTCGAGGAAGGCAGGTGGCTGTGCACTGAGTTAACGGAACGCAGGCGATGCGCGGCGCAAGGCCCGCACGCATCTGCCAGCCCCTTTGACGCAACAGGGAGGTCTCGATGACGGTCGGTTCGGTGAATCCACGCCAAGCGGACGGCAGCGCCGGGGACGCGAATTACGGCGTCATCGGCGCGGGCTATACCGCGTATCGGCAGCCCGAGCCGGCAATTGCCGCCCAGATCGAGCAGGCCCTCGGCACCGCGCGGACCGTGCTGAATGTCGGAGCCGGCGCAGGCTCCTACGAACCGCGGGATCGCGACGTCACGGCCGTCGAGCCCTCGGCCTCGATGCGCGCCCAACGTCCCGCCGATCTCGCCCCTGCCATTGACGCGGTCGCCGAGGCGCTGCCTTTCCCGGACGGGCATTTCGACGCCAGCATGACGACCTTCTCCATCCATCAATGGAAGAACCTGGAGGCCGGGCTTGCCGATATGCGGCGCGTGACGCGCGGACGGGTCATCATCCTGAGCTGCGACCCCGATCTCGTGCAACGCTTCTGGCTGAACGATTACGCGCCCGAGGTTCTCGCCACCGAGGCCCGCCGCTACCCCGCGCTTGGCCGGATCCGCACATTGCTCGGCGGCCAGACGCGCGCCGACCCGGTCGCCATTCCCTTCGACTGCCGGGACGGTTTCAACGAGGCCTATTATGGGCGCCCGGAACGCCTGCTCGAGGCCGGTGCCCGGGCGGCGAATTCGGCCTGGAGCTTCGTCGGCGAGCCGGTCCGCGCGGGCTATGTCGCCGATCTCCAGCGCGCGCTCGAAGACGGCAGCTGGGACACGCGTCACGGGGCATTGCGCCGGCAAGCGGCTTTCGATGGTTCGTTGCGGCTGATCATCGCCGAGCCGTGAGGCCGGCCGGACCCAGCTCAGCTGGCGGAGCTGATTGTTCCGCCGTCGAGGCGGCACATCTCCTCGCCGGAAAAGGCACGCGAGCGCGTGAGGAAGCGCTGCTCGGTGCCGTTTTCCAGCGAGAACATCCCGCCGCGCCCAGGGACGACGTCGATGATGAGCTGGGTATGGCGCCAGAGAGCGAATTGCGAACCGCTGATATAGACCGGAACGCCGCCAACCTCGCCCAGCTTCACGTCCTGATCGGAGACGATGAAATCGCCCTGCGGATAGCACATCGGCGAGGAGCCATCGCAGCAGCCTCCCGACTGATGAAACAGAATGTCTCCGTGCTCGGCCTGCAGCCGCGCGATCAGGCGCAAGGCGGTCGGAGTGGCGGTGACCTGCTCGATACCTTGTGCCTGCTCGATGACTGGGACCTGTCCGATGACGTGCTCGCTCATGCCGGAGCTCCCCGTGGCGTGGGACGACCAAAACCTGCCGTAGGCCCAGGCTCAACGCCGGGCCATGCGGCTTGAGGGAGAGCCCGGCACGCCAGCAGCAACGTTCGCTGCGGGCGTGCCGGGCCTGTGCCCATGGAGGGGCGGGCAAACGCCTGAAGAAGCCAGCTTCTTCAGGGAGAAGCTGAACATCTTCAGGAGAAGCCCCAGGGGCTTCAGAAGAAGCCGAGCTTCTTCGGGGAGTAGCTCACCAGCATGTTCTTGGTCTGCTGGTAATGGTCGAGCATCATCTTGTGGTTCTCGCGACCGATGCCGGACTGCTTGTAGCCGCCGAAGGCCGCATGCGCGGGATAGGCGTGGTAGCAATTGGTCCAGACCCGGCCCGCCTGGATCGCGCGGCCGAAGCGATAGGCGCGATTGCCGTCACGGGTCCAGATGCCGGCGCCGAGGCCATAGAGCGTGTCATTGGCGATCGAGAGCGCCTCTTCGTCGTCCTTGAATGTCGTGACGGAGACGACCGGCCCAAAGATCTCCTCCTGGAAGACCCGCATCTTGTTGTGCCCCTTCAGGACGGTCGGCTTGACGTAATAGCCGCCCGCCAGATCGCCTGGCAGCTCGTTTCGCGCCCCGCCGATCAGCACCTCGGCGCCCTCCTGCCGGCCGATATCGAAATAGCTCAGGATCTTCTCGAGCTGCTCGGACGAGGCCTGCGCACCGATCATCGTCGCGCTATCCAGCGGGTCGCCCTGCTTGATCGCCTCGACGCGCTTCAGCGCCTTCTCCATGAAGCGGTCATAGATGCTCTCATGGACCAGGGCGCGGCTCGGGCAGGTGCAGACTTCACCCTGGTTCAGCGCGAACATGACGAAGCCTTCGATTGCCTTGTCGAAGAAATCGTCATCCTCGAGCGTCACATCCTTGAAGAAGATGTTCGGCGACTTGCCGCCCAGCTCCAGCGTCACCGGGATCAGGTTATGGCTGGCATATTGCATGATCAGGCGGCCGGTCGTGGTCTCACCGGTGAAGGCGATCTTGGCGATGCGGTTGCTCGAGGCGAGCGGCTTGCCGGCCTCCAGGCCGAAGCCGTTGACGATGTTCAGGACGCCCGGCGGCAGGATGTCCGCGATCAGCTCGGCCAGGACGAGGATCGAGGCGGGCGTCTGTTCTGCCGGCTTCAGCACGACGCAATTGCCGGCGGCGAGCGCCGGCGCCAGCTTCCAGACCGCCATCAGGATCGGGAAGTTCCAGGGAATGATCTGGCCGACGACGCCGAGCGGCTCGTGGAAGTGATAGGCGACCGTATCATGGTCGATTTCGGAGATGCCGCCTTCCTGCGCGCGCACCGCGCCGGCGAAATAGCGGAAATGGTCGATCGCCAGCGGCATATCCGCAGCGGTCGTCTCCCGGATCGGCTYGCCGTTGTCCCAGGTCTCGGCCAGCGCGAGAAGCGCGAGATTCTCCTCCATCACATCGGCGATCTTGTTGAGGAGCAGCGCCCGCTCGGCGGCGCTGGTGCGGCCCCAGGCACCCTTGGCGGCATGGGCGGCGTCGAGCGCCGCCTCGATGTCGTTCGCGTCGGAGCGCGCGACCTCGCAGAGCAGCCGGCCATTCACCGGAGAGGTGTTCTCGAAATAGCGCCCTGACTGGGGCTCGGCCCATTTGCCGTTGATGAAATTGCCATAGCGCGCCTTGAACGGCGTCGCGGTCGTGCGGTTGAATTCGGGCTTGTTCATCTCATCCTCCATCGCAGCGCTGTGAGGCCGCGCCCTGGAGGGCAGGATCGGCCGCAATGCTTGGCGTTGTCAGGAGGCGTGCGGCGCTTTCAGATGCCCGACTGTCTCAGCTTTGCGACAGGTTTTGGAAGAGATTGCATGTTCGGCCACCCGTGCGCTCACCGGCCGCGCTGGAGCCCGAGCCTTGTCAGCTTCCGGTGCATGGTGGCGCGGCTGACCCCGAGCATGCGCGCCGCCGCCGAGACATTGCCATTGGCCCGCGCTAGAGCCCGCTGCACGACGCCGCGCTCGGCGGCGCTCAACGCCTCGGCAGGCCTTGCCTCGTCACCCGCCAGGAGATCGTCGGCGGGAAACGGGTGCGCGAGGCGCTCGTCGGTCAGCCCATAGGCCAGCCGCGCCGCCCGGCTCGCCCCGATGACGAGATCCTCCTTGTCGACAGCCAGCAGACCTCCGCCGCCGCCGAAGCGGTCCTGGGCGACGACGATGCGTGCCTTGGGAAAAACCATCCGGAAATGATGAGCCTCGATCCTGTGCGCCGCCTCGAGCGTCGCGCTGGCGACAAGCTTCAGCATGGCCGGCGTCAGGTCGGCCCGGCAGGTCGAGACATCCAGCGTCGCGATCAGCCGCCCCTGCGCGTCCCAGATCGGGGCGACGCTGCAGCTCAGGCCGATATTGCGCGTCAGGAAATGCTGGTCGCGGTGGATCGTCAACGGACGCCCCTCCGCGAGGCAGGTTCCGACGCCGTTGGTGCCCTCGCTGGCCTCGCTCCAGACCATTCCGGTCCAGAGCCCGATATTGCGGAAATCGACATCGTCGCCGACGACGCCCCGTCGATCGAGCGGCACGCCCTCGCGATCGGTGAACAGCACGCAGCAGCCGGCATCGCCGACCGACTGGAAGAGCCGATCAAGGGTCGACTGCGCCACTCGGATCAGCGGATCCAGGCGTTCGAAGGCGGCATCGAATTCATGCTGGCTGAGCCGCCAGGGCGGCCGGGCGTGGTTGGGATCGAGCCCGTATCTGACCGCGGAACGCGACCAGGACGCCGCCACGGCCGATTGCGCCACTGCCGCAGCGTTGTTCAGTGTCGAATATATCCGATCAGCGTGCAGGCCTCGCGCAGTCTCGACCATGCTCGGCATCCATTTCCACCCGCTTCGCACCGTCATTGCCAGCCGAGGCGCGTCACTACCGGCAGCCATGCGATTTTCGGCATGTTCCGGCCGTTCCGGCACCGCTGTCAACCGTCCGATAGGCGGAGGTCAGGATAGGAAAGCGTTCTGGTAGGAATTGACGAAGCCGATCGTTATATTCCAACTTATATAATGAAAGATCGCGCCGAGGCCATTCTAACGGAGGCCGCCCCGGAGATAGCGGGCGCATCCGACTGATAATGTCCGTCCCTCGCTGCCTGCATTGCAGCGACAGATCGGCGGCCGGCCACATGCCCCTGCGGCCGGAGCCGGCTCTCAGTAACTGTGCTCCGCCCCCGGGAATTCCTGGCTCTTCACCGCGGCGACATAGGCCTCGACCGCCTGCTGGATCGAGCCCGCGCCGACCATGAAGTCCTTGGAAAAGCGTGGCCTCTTGCCGGGATAGACGCCGATCGCGTCGTGGAGGACGAGCACCTGGCCATTGCAGTTGACACCGGCGCCGATTCGCCAATCTCGGCGGCGAGCGTCGACGGCACCATTTCCAGCACGAGGAAGCGCGCACCCGCCTGCTCCAGCGCGGCGGCGTCGGCCTTGAGCTTGGTCGCAGCATCAGCCGATTTGCCCTGGACCCGGTAGCCGCCGAGCTGGTGCACCGATTGCGGCGTCAGCCCGAGATGGCCGCAGACCGGGACGCCGCGCTCGACGAGAAATCGAACGGTTTCGACGGCATAGTCGGAGCCTTCGAGCTTCACCATATGGGCGCCGGCAGCCATCAGCCTGGCGGCGTTGTGCATGGCTTGGGCAGGACCTTCCTGATACGAGCCGAACGGCATGTCGGCCATGATGAAGGCGCGCCTGGCGCCGCGCGCCACGCAGGCCGTGTGATAGACCATCTGCTCCATGGTCACGGGCAGGGTCGTGGCGTGCCCCTGCAGCACATTCCCCATGGAATCGCCGATGAGCAGGATCTCGACACCGCAGCTCTCGAGCAGGCTCGCGAAGCTCGAATCGTAGCAGGTCATCATCGCGACCTTCTCGCCCGCCGTTTTCATCCGGGCGAAATCGGCCAGCGTGAGGGCGCGGGCATCGGACAGATAGGCCATAGGCATGACTCCCGGCGAGACTGATCGCCGCGCAACCTATAGGGGCCGCGCTCGCAATTGCGAAGCGAGCGCCGGCCTCAGGTCCGGGTCACCCTGAATGGGCCAGTCCGGTCGTGCCGCGGCTGTAGAAGATGTGGCGGCCGATCACATCCATCTTCTTCAGCCTCTTCGCCCAGGAGGGCTGGACATAATCGGCGTGATAATGCGTGGAATCGCCGACCTCCACGAGATAGGTCCGGCCCTCGTAAACCTCACGTGCGATGCGCTGGGCCACCTGCCACTGCTCCGGCTCCTTGATGCGCAACGACTTGCCTTCGCAGGCGAAGGTGAACTGGCAGGCGAGCCTGCGGTGGCGGTTCTGATAGACGACGCCGCAGACGGACCCCGGATAATACCCGCTCTTGACCCGGTTGAGCACCACCTGGGCGACGGCGACGCGCCCGTCCTCCGCTTCGGAGCGCGCCTCGAAATAGATCGCCTCGGCGAGGCAGCGCTGCTCGCTCGCCAGCGTGTCGCCGTCGACGACGACCGGCACGCCGGTGAGAATGAGCTGCGTGGTCGCCAGGGTCGTGGCGGGCGGCTCGACAAAGGCCGCAAGCGAAAGCAACGCCAGTGGGGCGATGCGCTTCATGGGGATACTCCGGGGGGTAAGGGTCAAGCCGTGCGTTCGCGGTCCGGATCCATCGTCGGCAGGATCAGCGGCCCTTGTGGCTTGGTCTGTTTGCTGGGTTTGGGCGCCGCGGCCTGACCGGAGACGAGCACATCAAGGCTCTCACGGAGGCTGTGGAGGCGGAAAAGAACTCGTTTTGCTGGAGCTTGTCCCGAAGCATGGCGAAGGCCCTGCGTAGCGCAGCGTCTCGATATGCCGAAGGCGACAAGGCTGTTTGACTAACGTGGGTTAACTGGCGTTACGGCCATTGCGATGAGGAGTGAGGCTGCGGGCAGAGCCGCATCAAGCGGCCTCGTGCCGAGGCGTTACCGCGCCGCTCAACGCGCGGGAGAACCACGGAACGGCGTCAGGCCTCAGGCTATTCATTGACGACTGATCTGTATTAGCGCGTCGTCCGGATACGCCGGCGCCGCGCCGGAACGCGACAGTGGAAATGACGACCACTTCGCAGGCGACAATCTTTCCCGTCGCCGACCGAGAGTGACGACCGTTACGCGAAGCAAAATTCTGTATCGCAAACATACAGTCTGCATCACCGTTGAGTTTAACATTCATGGCAAATCGGCCTCGACAACGTCGGCTCGGCGTACCCGAAAAATGTTGCTGACGGCTCTGCCTCTTTTTCCTAATTACCAAAGATTTTTTCTCTCCCGATTTGAGACTGCATTGTTCGCTGATCGAAGCGCTATGGACAGGGAGTTCGGCAACTTTGTGACCGTTCCTGCCGATAGGTGATTTAGACGCGCATCGCGCCGGGATCCCTCAGGAATATGCACGCCGAATTTTGTAATCAATATTTTGGTAAATCGCAATTAATATTATTAACTTAATTTAATAAACATAAATCAATAAGATAATACTGACGCATATTAGCAGGCGCGCAGATTTTAGATTCAGCGCCTTTGCCTGCACTGACCCGAATCTTGCGAGGGAACAAACTTCCCGCCGACGATGGCATTGCGGCTATGAATCGCTTCTCCGGTGTTGACGATGATCGTTGTCGTCTGGATGGCTCCGCCAGAGGTCGGCTCAGCGAATGAGACAACAGCCTGCCCGGAGGCAATCGTGCCGAAATTCGGCCACAAGGTCGCCGAGCCCGCGCCGCCAATCAGGGAAGCGGAGCTTTTATCGGTATCCCAAACAAAGGTCAGGGCATTGCGAAAGCTAGGGAACCTACATTCCCAGGCAAAGGTCGCAGCGTGACCGGTCGAAGAAATCATGATCCCGACAGCGCTCAATGAGGCCAGACGCCGGCGAGATCTCATCCATAGGCTCCAATTCCGCAACAGGTTTGTTCTGGGCTTATTGGTTTGTCCTGGGCCTATTGCCTTCGAGGCGTGGCCGGTGCGCGCACGCAGACCGGACATCCCTGAAATACGTTGCTGGAGCATCCGACGCTTGTTAATTTCGGCCAAGATTTTGCTCGTCCCGGACATGAGCAGGGGAGTTCGGCGGCTTTGCCACGCGACCTGACCTCCCTGCCGACCACGCTAGCGGGCATCTCGCGCCTTGCCGTTGCGCGTCTTGCCGGCGCCGGCATACCGGCCGCGCCTCTCCTGAACGAGGTCGGCCTGACCGAGGACATGCTCGCCGATCACGATCAGAGAGTGCCCTCCCGGCGTCAGGTCGCATTCCTGGACCGGGCCGCGGCGGCACTGGGTGATGATTGCCTCGGCTTCACCCTGGCCCAGGAATTCGACCCCCGAGCCATGGGCTTGCTGTTCTACGTGATGGCATCCTCACAAACGCTCGGCGACGCAACGCAACGGATTGCGCGCTACAGCGCGATCACCAATGAAGCGCTGGTCTTCAGCATTGCCGAGGGAAGCGGGTTCACCGTCACGCTGAGCTATGCCGGCCTTCCCCGGCATTGCGATCGGCACCAGGCCGAGTTCTGCATTTTTGGAGCAATCAGGATCTGCCGCATCCTGACCGGCGCAAATCTCGTCCCACAACACGTCTCGATCGCGCATCACCGATCGGGCGACACCTCTGCGATGTCGCGGTTTGCCGGGACGAAGGTGGAGTTCGGCGCCGAGACCGATGCATTCGTTCTGCAGGCCGATGCGCGCGAACGCCATCTCGTGAATGCCGACCCTTATCTCAACGATCTCCTCCAGACCTATTGCGAGGCGGCGCTATCATCCCGCACGACCAATGCGAGCCCGCTTCGGGTGAGCGTCGAGAATGCGATTGCTCCGCTGCTGCCTCACGGCAAGGTTCGCGCCGAAGTCATCGCCCGCCAGCTTGGATTAAGCGAACGGACACTGGCGCGAAGGCTCGCCGAGGAGGGGCTGAGCTTTTCGGAGGTCCTGCGGCAACTGCGGCGTGATCTGGCTTTGCGCTATCTCAATGATGGCGACCACCATGTCTCCAAGGTCGCCTGGCTGCTGGGTTTCCACGAAGTCAGCGCGTTCTCGCATGCGTTCAAGCAATGGACCGGGCTGGCGCCGAGCCAGATGCGGCTGGGCGGCACCCCGAACGGATGAATGTCGCTTGGCCGACGCCAAGGCCGTTGGCGCAGTCGGCGCGGCCAGAGCGCATGCGACGCCCATCGGCCTGGGCGAAGAGCGGCGCCCCCTGCCCTCTCAGGCCGTCGGCCGCTCGGTGCCGGCGCGCAGCGTGGTGTCGACCAGGAGATTGCCGGTCGCACCCTGTTCCAGCGTGATGTCGACGCCATACACGTCCGACGCCGCCGGATGGGAGAGGACATCCCTGGGGCGGCCATCGGCGACGACGGTCTTGCGGTCGATCAGCAGGAAGCGATCCGCGCAGCGGCTGGCCAGTGCCAGATCGTGCAAGGCGACGAGCGTGACCTGGCCGCGCCGCCGCGTCGTCTCGCGGATGACATTGGTCACCTGCAACTGCCGGCGCAGGTCGAGCGCGCTTGTCGGCTCGTCGAGCAGGAGCACGCTGGGCGCGCGCACCAAGGCCTGGGCCACGGAGACGAGCTGCTGCTGGCCACCCGAAAGGTCCGACACCGGAACCTCCGAGAGATGGTCGATATGCAGCGTGCCGAGCGCCTCCTCCACCGCCCGCAGATCCTCGCGCGTGGCGCGGCCGCCATGGGCTTTCCGGGCGAGCAGCACATAATCGAAGACGCAGAGCGCAGCCCGCATCGCGACATGCTGCGACAGGAAGAAGATCGCATCATGCCGCTGCCGCGATGTCATTCCGGCAAGGTCGGCCCCGTCGAGCCGCATGGTGCCGGCGCGCGGGCGCAGCAGCCCGGCCACGAGGCGAAACAGCGTGGATTTTCCAACCCCGTTCGGCCCGACCACGGCGGTGACGGTGCCGCGCTCGAGCCCCAGAGCGCTGAGTCCGTCGAAGACGTCGCCGCGGCCACGATAGGCGAAACCGATCGACTCGATTGAAAGGCTCATTGCCAGCGCTCCCGGCGGATCGACATCACGAGGCTAAGGAAGAACGGCACGCCGACGAGGGCGGTGATGATGCCGATGGGATAGATGATCCCCGGGGTAATGCCCTTCGACAGCGTCGACGCGACGGACAGGATGAGGCCGCCGGCAATCGCCGCGACCGGCACGAAATAGCGCTGGTCCTCGCCGACCAGAAGCCGGGCGATATGCGGCCCCACCAGGCCGATGAAGCCGATCGTGCCGACGAAGGCGACGGCGGTCGAGGCCAGCAGCGAGATGCAGACCAGCATTTCGAGGCGCAGCCGCGCGACGCGCACGCCAAGGGCGGCGGCCCGCTCGTCGCCCATGGTGAGCGCGGTCAGCATCCAGCTGCGATGCAGGCAGAACGGCAGGATGACTCCAAGCAGGCCGGCGCAGATCCCGAGCTTCGTCCAGGTGGCGCGCGACAGGCTGCCCATCATCCAGAAGATGATCTGCTGCAGCTGGGTTTCGGACGAGTGGAACTGGATGAAGGCCAGAAGCGCATTGAAGGTGAAGAACAGCGCGATGCCGACGAGCACGAAGGTCTCGACGGTGACGCCGCGCAGCCGCGTGAACAGGAACAGGATCGCCGAGGTCGCGAGCGCGAACAGGAAGGCGTTCGCCGTCACCAGGAAGGCCCCCGCGAAAGGCACGAGCGAGACGCCGGTCGCGATGGCAAGCGCCGCACCGAAGCTCGCCGCCGACGAGATGCCGAGCGTGAACGGATCGGCGAGAGGATTGCCGAGGATGGTCTGCATCTGCGCCCCGGCAGTGCCCAGCATGGCACCGACGAGAATGGCCATCACCGCGACGGGCAGGCGCACATCCCAGACGATCACGTCGAGCTTCGGGCCCATCGATCCCGGTTCGAGGATGACGCGCGCCACATCCATCAAGGGGAAATTGCCGGGCCCCACCGAGACATCGACCACGAGCGCCAGCGTGAGCAGCGCAAGCGCCCCGACAGCGAGCAGGAGCTTGCCCAGCACCCGCCGCCGATAGCGCTCGCTGGCCGTATCGGCAGGCGGCTCGAAGGCCGGCATATCGGACAGGGCCATGGCGATCAGTTCATCTCGATCCAGAACTTGCCAGTCAGCTTGATCGGCAGGAAGCGGTCATGCAGTTCCTGGAAGGTCGCCCGGGCGTCGAGATCCTTGAACTCGTTGGGGTGCAGCCACTTGGCGAGCGCCTGGATGGCCACGAAGTGATACGGGCTCTGGTAGAACTGGTGATAGATCGCCATCACCTTCCTGTTCTTGACGGCCGTCAGCCCCGGAAATCCGGTCCGGGCGACGAGGCCCTTGAACTGCGCGGCGGCGCGTTCAGGCTGGGTCTCGTAGCCGAGCCAGACGGCGATATTGCCGGGGTTGCTGTTCGACCAGTTGGCGCCGGTCATCAGCAGGAATTGCGGATCATCGACGATGATCTTCTCCGGATTACCATGCCGCCGGCACCGGAAAAATACTTCGATCCCCAGTTCATGCCGCCGGCTTCGGAGACGAATTCGCCGAAGTTGAAATTGCCGAAGGACTGGCAGCAGGCAGACGGGTTGAGGCCGGCAGCCTGCTCGGCAAAGACCAGCGGCCGCTGATCCTGCTTCAGCCGCGTCGTGACGTTGTAGACCCGCCGCATCTGCTGCGAATAATAGTCGATGAAGCTATTGGCCGCGTCCATGCGGTCGAAGACCCGGCCGAGCAGAAGCATGCTCGGCACGGTGTTCTGCGTCGGGCGCTCGCGGAAATCGATGAAGATCGTCGGAATGCCGGCCTTGGCCAGGTTGTCGACGACACCGGACTGCATCGCCTTGTCCAGGAAGCCGAGCGACAGGATGACGAGGTCCGCATCAAGCGTGATCGCCTTCTCCACGCTGAAATCGCTCGAGGCGAGCGCCCTCACCAATGTCACCGACTTGGCGGCAGGGACATCCGCCAGGTAGCGGTTCCAGGTGTCGGGGTCGAATTTCGGCAGATCGTCGCCGATGGCGGCGAGCCGCGCGAAGGGCTTGTCCTTGCCCATCAGCACGACCGTCGCGGAGAATAGCCGGCCCTCGCCGAGGATGGCCCGTTGCACGCCCTTCTTGACCTTGACGGTGCGGCCGGCAAGGTCGGTCACCTCGATCATGGTGTCGGCAGCCTGCGCGCTGCGGATGCCCGGTGCGGCAAGCAGGGCCAGGGCGGCCATGAGCGCCACGCGCCGGGTCAGCCAAGCAAACCAGCCCGGCACGGATTGTGAATGCCTGTCCATCATGATCCTCGCTCTATCGATTGCCGTTTGCGCATGGGGATGGCGCAGCGGTCCTGGCCCAGCCGCCAGTGTTCAACCGGCGGCCTCCCCTCGCCCGACCGCCCATGATCGGCTCATGCTCCAGGAAGACGGTTCTGGTGCGGATCGGCTCAAGCAATCGCTGGTTATCGCGCGCGCCGAGATGCGCAGACCGGCTGAACAAGAAGATCTCATGATTCCGCAATACATGGGCTTGGCCGACGGGCGGCTCCAGTCACGCCGGATATTATTCCTGATCGATCGCGTGCTCAGAAGATCCACCGCATCTGTCCTCGTGCAGAATAGCGACCAGTTACAGACTGCGCGGCGATTTGTCACGATACTTCAATAACTTAGAAATACTCAAATCTATAACTAGAATATTTTTAAACTAAACGCTTGGCGAGATGGGCCGGCGCCCGACCTGACGGGGATGGGCGGACCTGACGATTGCGCTGAACGAGATTGCCATTGCTGGTCTCAGCCGGCCCGGGTGACCGCCRCAGCGGCGGCAGAATGCCCTCCCGCCTGCCGCCAGCCACAACCTCAGGCGCAGAAAACGGAACTCTTCTACCTAAGGTTTAGCAAGACAGGTTTGTCGACCCGATTGAATCGAGATTGTTCTCATTTTGAGAGGATTTACAAAGAGCGTTGACTACGCAACCATCCGGTCAGGCTTGGGGGTAGAGTGCAGAGGTCAGCCATGCCGGACCTTTCGGTTGCGATCGTCGATGATCACCCCATGCTGATGGAGGGGATCGCCGTGCTGCTGAAACGCTGGGGCGGTTTCATGCTCGCCGCGACGGGGACTGTCGCAGATCACATCGTGCCGATCGCCAGAACGCATCGCCCGGATGAGATGATCGTCGATCTCAGCATGGCGGGGGATGTCTTCCAGGCGATTGCGGACGCGTTGAAGATCGCTCCTGAGACGAAGATCGTGGTGTTCACCGCCTCGGCCAGCACGGAAGACGCGATCAGGGCGCTGGATGCCGGGGCCAAGGGCTATGTCCTGAAAGGCAGTCCCGGAGAAGACCTCTTCCAGGCTCTTCAGGCGGCACAGCGAGGCGATGTCTATGTCACGCCCTCCTTCGCGACCAAGCTGATCTGTGCGTTGAAAGAAARGACCCTCGAAAGACAGAAGGCGGTCAGCAACAGGCTCAGCGTCCGGGAGCAGCAGATCGTCAATCTGCTGCTGCTCGGCAAGATGAACAACGAAATCGCCCGCGAGCTGTCGCTCAGCGCCAAGACCGTCAAGGGTTACATGACCAATCTGATGGCCAAGCTGAACGCGCGCAACCGCCTCGAGGTGGTGCTCGCCGCGCAAAGGCTGACTGCGGGAGCGAACACCCCTGCCGTGATCAGGCGCCCGTGAACGAGGACCGGCCCTGCCGGGCCCGTTGAGAGGGCCGCAGTCGCTAGGCTCCAGACGCTAGCCGGGCTCAAGGCAGCCAGAGCCGGGGAGGCTCGGCATGACGGTCGCGGACACTCTTACGCCCGGCATTCCGGTCCAACTGGCTTCCAGGGCGATCCTGCAGCACCGGGTCATCGGCAGGGCGACACGCTGCGGCATCGCGGCGGCTTGCCTGTGCTGCCTCCTTGTCATCCTCGTCTGCAATCCTGCCCGCGCTGCCGAATCCGACTTTCTCGAGCGTTTTCGCGGCGACTGGTCCGGCTCCGGCAAGGTCCAGCGCGACGGCGGCAGCCAGCCGCGGCACGTGACCTGTTCGATCATGGGGCGGCCCACCGAAAATCGGATCAGCGCGCAAGGCAGCTGCCGCGCCTATCTGATCTTCGTGCGCCCGGTCGCGATCGATGTCACTTATGATCCGCGCTCCGGCACCTATCACGGCACCTATACCGGCGCCCGGATCGGCCCCGCCCGGCTCAGCGGCACGCGCAGCGGCGACACCCTGAACCTTCGCATCGAGTGGCCGCGCCCGGTCAATGGCGACACGCAGGCCGCGATGGTCATCCAGAATGACGGCCGCGGCATCCTGCGGATGACCGTCGCGGATAACCTCACGCCCGGCGGCCCGATCCTGCAGACCTCCGAGATCATCCTGGTGCGTCAATAGGCGGGACCTGATCGGAACCGCCCTCGCCCACTCCGGAGAGATGATGCCCTGGCGGGGACCTGCGTCCTGGCTGAAGCACGCCCTCGAATTCGCGTGCCGTTGGACGATTCGCGCCCAATGGTAATCTCGGGGTTGYGATTGGCGTGAACCGGCCTCACTCTAAGGCATGAGCAGTATCGTCTCACGAACCGGCATGGCCATGCATGCGTGAAGAGCGACCCGACCGCCGGCGGAACCGCGCGCCAGGCTACCCGAACCGGCGCTCCGTGATGCTGAGCTCGGAGGCGGACTATATTCGCGCCTGCGCCAGGGCGCGTGATCTCCACGCCGCCGCCCACCATCCGATGGCCGAGCTGGAGCTTGAGAACCTGGCTCTCGCGATCCTGACCTGGGAACTCAAAAGCAGCGGGCCGGACGGAACCTGAGGCCGGCCAGACCGACGAAGCGGCGCCGGGCCCGGGGTCGCGCCGCTTCCCCTGCCCGCGCCGGCCGTGCCCCTATGCCGTGAGGCTATCCGCCCAGGCGGCGACCTTGTTCGACAGCGTCCTCAGATGGTCGTCGATGGAATAGCCCGAGACCGCCTTGCGCGGCTTCAGGTCGTGATCGCCATCGTCGAGCCAGAGGATCTCGATGGCGCTGGAGAGCGTGTAAGCCGACACCTCCTCGCGCGTTCCGAACAGGTCCCTCGTCCCCTGGGCGATCAGCGTCGGCGTCTTCATGGTCTCGAGATGCGCCGTGCGCAGCTGCTCGGGCTTGCCGATCGGGTGGAAGGGATAGCCAAGGCAGAGCAGGCCGGCGATCCGGCCGGATGCGTGCCACTCGTCGGCCAGCATGCTGGCGACACGTCCACCCATCGATTTGCCGCCGATGATGAGCGGTCCCTTGCAATCAAGCGCGCCGATGGCGGCGGCATATTCCGAGATCAGGGTTTCGGCGCGCGGCGGTGGCTTTCGACCAGCTGATGTCCGCCGACCTGCCATGTAACCGAACTCGAACCGGGCCACGCGAAGACCGGCCGCAGCCAGAGCGCCGGCGTTGGCCGTCATCGAAGCGGAATCCATCGGAGCCCCCGCGCCATGCGCCAGGAGGATCGTTGTCCTCGCCTCAGCCGGGCCATCCATCAGAAATGCCACCATCGCCGCCTTCGCCTTGCCGGAGCTGTCGGCTTCTCGCCGCCGGCCAATCTTCGGGTCGGCCGAGATTAAGCGGAAGCCGCCGCAATCAACAGCGTCGCCAGATCGCGCTCGTCAAGTCCGGGCCGATGAATGCCTCCAGGAGCATGTCAGGCTTCGACCCGCTGGCGATAATGATCCAGAACGGCCGCGACGCCCTCGGCCGACACCGCACCAGCCAGTCCTTCGGCCGCGCCTTCCGCGGCAGGTCTCGCCCGTCGCATCATCGCGGCTTCGTAAGCGGCAACCGCGCCCCATCCATCTCCGCTTGTCAGCGCGTCTGCCAGGTCGACGGCATCGGCGAGCGCCAGATTCACGCCCTCGCCGCCGAAGGGCGACATCAGATGGGCTGCGTCCCCAAGCAAGGTCAGCCCCACCCTGCTTTGCCAGGAATGATCGATCGGCAGCGCATAGAGCGGGCGGACGGCGATAAGCTCGCCACTGTCGATGAGATGGACGAGGGACGGCGCCCAACCTGCGAAACGATCGCGCAGCATTGCCCGGATGCGATCGTCGCCGAGCGACATCCAATCGCGCGCCTCCGCCTCGGGAAGACGCAGACCCGCGTAGCCGCGGATATGGCGGTGTCCATTGCGTTGCGCGATCAGCACCCGATTGTCGCCGACGGCGAACATCTTGCCGCTCCCGACCAACCCATCGACGTCGGGATGGCGTTCGGCAGCGAAGCCGAACTCGACCAGCGTTACCCCCTCGTAGAGCGGCCGGGCATCGGAGAGCAGGGCGCGGACACGCGACCATGCCCCATCCGCACCGATGACGATATCGAAGCGTTCCGAGATTCCGTCGACGACGACATCAAACCCGCCCGCCTCGATCGGTGTCACGGCATCGACCTTGCTCGCCCAACGCAGCGTCATGGGCGCAAGCGAGCCGAGCAGGATCTGGCGCAAGGCGGTCCGGTCGACCTCCGGTCGATTGTCTCCGGCACCGTCGCGGTCGAACAACAGCGTGCCGTTCTGGTCATAGAGCCGGTCGCCCTGATCCTCGGGCCGCGCCACGGCGCGAAACTCGGCTTCGAGCCCAGCCCGGGCGATAGCCTGCTGGCCGGTCTCGGCGTGGAGATCGAGCGAGCCACCCTGTGGCCGGTCACCGGCATGGCGATCCCGCTCGAAGACTGTCGGCTGAAGCCCGCGCAACAGAAGGAGCCGGGCGAGCATCAACCCGCCGGGGCCGCCGCCGATGATCGCGATTTTCGGTCTGGTTGTCATGACAGGATCCTCAATATACATAGGAGCCTATATAACAACATAGGAGCCTATGCAATGACATCCGAGGACTGGGACCCGATGGCCTATCCCGGCCATTATTTCAGCCGGATCGCGCGCGGCCTGGCCCGGATCGGTGATCTACGCCTCGGAAAGATCGGTTTCGCCACCGCTCAGCTTCCGGTGCTGGCCGCCCTGAAAGACGGGGACGGTCGATCGCAAACCGAGCTCGCGCGCTGGGCAAGGGTCGAACAGCCGACAATGGCGCAGCTTCTCGCGCGCATGGAGCGTGACGGCATCATCCGGCGGGAGCCCGATCCGGCCGATCGCCGCAGCAGCCTGATCTCGCTGACGCAGGAGGCACGCGACCGCCTGCCGGCGGGACGGGCGATCCTTCAGCAGAGCAATGAAGAGATGACGCGTGGTCTCTCGGCTGAAGACCTGCAGACGCTGATCGCATTACTCCRTCGCGTGCTCGGGAATCTCGAGGCGATGGAGCGATAGCGCCAGGCGGTCGATCACATGGTCATTCCACGCCCTCCGCTCCGGCCGCCTGGTGGGCGCCGGTTGCGTCGCGCATGCCCTGGCGCAGGGCCTGGACGCGGCTGTTGAGCTCGATCATCTCGGGCACGGCGAAGCCGGAATGGCGCAAGAGCGCATCGGTCAGGCACCCTGTCTTGGGATGCAGGCTCCTGCCCTTCTCCGTGAGATGGACCTCGACCAGACGCTCGTCGATGGTGCTGCGCCGACGGGCGAGAAAGCCCGCCGCCTCGAGCCGCTTGACCGCGGGCGTGATCGTGCTCGGCTCGAGCGCGAGGCGCTCGCCGATCGCCCCGATCGTCAGGCCGTCCCGCTCCCAGAGCGCGCTCAGCACGAGATATTGCGTATAGGTCACGCCGAGCGCGTCCAGCATCGGCTTGTAGACGCGCTGGATCGCCAGCGAGGCGGAATAGATCGAGAAACAGAGCTGGCCGTCGAGCGGCAGCGTCGGGGCATCGGTCATCGGCATCCTCCAGGGGCCTCGCGGGCCCAGATCTCGAAAAACAATATCGCGATAAAGAAATCGCTTTACAAGGCCGCGGGGCCTCTGTATCGAGTTACATATCGCGATAATGATTATCGCAGAAACAGGAAGGAGCCACCGTCATGACCAAGTCCCTGATCGCTGCCGCCGCCCTCTCCGCTACCGTTGCCCTCTCCGCCGTCGTCGCCGGCACCGCCGCCGAGGCCGCCCCTGCCGTCAGGAACGTCGTCCTCGTCCATGGCGGCTTCGTCGACGGCTCGGGCTGGCAGGGCGTCTACAATATCCTCCGGAAAAAGGGCTACAGCGTCACCATCGTCCAGAACCCGACGACCTCGCTGGCCGACGATGTCGCCTTCACCAAGCGGGCGATCGCCCAGCAGGATGGCCCGGTCATCCTGGTCGGCCATTCCTATGGCGGCGTCGTCGTCAGCGAGGCCGGCACCGATCCGAAGGTCAAGGCGGTCGTCTACATCGCCGCCTTCGCGCCGGATCAGGGCGAGTCGGTCTCCTCGCTGATCGCCAACCCGCCTCCCGGCGCATCAGTCCCGCCGATCCTGCCGCCCGTCGACGGCTTCCTCGCCCTCGACAAGGCTAGGTTCGCCGCCGCCTTCGCCGCCGATGTCGATGCCGACACCGCCGCCCTGATGGCGGATTCGCAGGTGCCCTGGGGCGTCGCGGCGCTGGCCGGCGCGGTCACCAATCCGGCCTGGAAGATGAAGCCGAGCTTCTATCTCGTCGCCAGCGACGACCACATGATCCCGCCCCCGGCCCAGCACCAGATGGCCAAGCGCGCCGGATCAACCGTCGTCGAGACCAAGGGCAGCCATGCCGTCTATGTCTCGAAGCCGGCCGTCGTCGCCGAGATCATCGAGAAAGCCGCCAACGCGAAGTGACCGGACCAGGACGGTCGAGCCGATCCATCACCGTCGCCATCGATCTTCAGGGCGGGCCCAGAGCGGGCCCGCCCTTCCCGCTTTGGCTGTGCGTCAGGCGAGTTTCGTTTCGTTGCGTGCGCAAGGCGCCCCTCGAAGCGATTGATCCGCCTTGGCGCCGCCAGTATCCTTCTTGTCGACAAGAGGATCTGCCGATGAAGACGACGAAACAATCTGCCGCCGCTCCCGAGCGCAAGCGCGGCTCGGGCGTGAAGGTCGTCTATGATCTGCTGCGGGACGAGATCCTCGACCTCGTGCTGCCGCCGGGCAGCCCGATCGACGAAGTCCAGCTCGCCGAGCGATTCAAGATGTCGCGCACGCCCATTCGCGAGGCGCTGGTGCGGCTGGCGGGCGAAGGGCTGATCGACACGCTGCCCAACCGCTCGACGATGGTGTCGAACCTCGATTTCCTCAACATGTCGCCGTTCTTCGACGCCCTCGTGCTGATGTACCGGGTGACGACGCAGCTCGCGGCACAGCATCATCGCCCGCAGGATCTGGTCACCATCCGCGCCCGGCAGAAGGAATTCGCCGCCGCCGTGCAGGCGCAGGACGCGCTGGCGATGATCGCGACGAACGCGGCGTTTCATTCCGCCATCGCCGAGGCCGGCCGCAACCCGTATTTCAACAGCCTGTTCAGCCGCCTGCTCGATGAAGGGCGGCGCTTCCTCAGGCTCTACTATCAGTCCTACGAGGACCGGCTGCCGCAGCGTTTCGTCGAGGAGCATGAAGCGATGATCGCCGCGATCATCGCCCGGGACGTCGTCGCAGCAGAGCGCCTCGGCAAGGCCCACGCCGATCWGATCGTCCAGCAAATCCAGAAGCTTATGGTCGGCGACGAGCGCCTGGAGATTGCCCTTTAGGACGCTCGCCTAATTCTTGTCGACAAATAATATGCAAACAGATATATCAGGACGCAGAGACGAGCATCGTCGCCCTTGCGGCGCTGCGAACTCCACCATTCGGCAAGCCAGAAGGAGATCGACATGAAGGCCAAGATTTTCTCCGGTGTGATCCCCGCGCTGATGACCCCGTGCAAGGCGGATCGAACCCCCGACTTCGATGCCCTGGTGCGCAAGGGCAAGGAGCTGATCGCTGAAGGCATGTCGGCGGTGGTCTATTGCGGCTCGATGGGAGATTGGCCGCTGCTGACCGATGCCCAGCGCATGGAAGGCGTCGAGCGCCTGGTGAAGGCCGGCATTCCGGTGATCGTCGGCACCGGCGCGGTCAACACCGCTTTAGCGGTGGCTCACGCGGCCCATGCGCAGAAGGTCGGCGCCCAGGGCTTGATGGTGATCCCGCGCGTCTTGTCCCGCGGCACCGTCCTCCTCGCCCAGAAGGCGCATTTCAAGGCGATCCTCTCGGCTGCGCCGGATCTGCCGGCGGTGATCTATAACAGCCCCTATTATGGCTTCGCGACGCGGGCCGACCTGTTCTTCGCCCTGCGGGCCGAGCACAAGAACCTCGTCGGCTTCAAGGAATTCGGCGGTCCCGCCGACATGCGCTACGCCGCCGAGACCATCACCAGCGGCGACGATGACGTTTCGCTGATGATCGGCGTCGATACCGCCGTCGTCCATGGCTATGTGAATTGCGGCGCGACGGGCGCGATCACCGGCATCGGCAATGTGCTGCCGAAAGAAGTGATCCATCTCTGCGCCGCGTCCGCTCGCCGATTGAGCCAAGCAGGTCTTCGTTGATGGCCGATCCCGATGTCATCGTCATAGGCGCCGGCGTCGTCGGCCTCTCCGCAGCGATCGCGGCGCAGGGGCGCGGCCTGTCGGTCATCGTGCTTGATCGCGAAGGACCGGCGGCCGGCGCGTCAGCCGGCAATGCCGGCGCCTTCGCCTTCACCGATATCCTGCCGCTCGCATCGCCCGGCATTCTCAAGAAGGCGCCGCGCTGGCTCGCCGACCCGCTCGGGCCGCTCTCGGTGCCGCCGCGCTATGCGCTGCAGATCGCCCCCTGGATGTATCGCTTCTGGCGAGCCTGCTCGCCCCGGAACGTGGAGCAGTCCACGGCGGCGCAGACGGCCCTGATGGACCTGTCGAAAGCCGAGCTCGAGCCGCTGCTGCAGGCCACCGGCACCAGCTACATGCTGCGCAAGGAGGGCAACCTCCAGGTCTACGAGAGCGAAGCCGAGCTGAAAGCCTCGCTTCCCGGCTGGCAGGCGCGGGAAAAGCACGGCGTCGCCTTCCGCCATCTGAATGCCGCCGGCATGGCCGAGATCCAGCCCGGCCTTGCGCCGCGCTTCACGCATGGCACCTTCACGCCCGGCTGGTACTCGATTGCCGATCCCAAACTCTACACCCTTGCCCTCGCGGAGGCGTTCCGCAGCCGGGGTGGCGTGATCGAGCGTCTCGATGTTTCGGGCCTCACGCCACTCGGGGATACTGTCGCGATCCATTCGCGCGACGGCGGCACACGCTGCGCGCCGCAGGTCGTCATCGCAGCGGGCGCCTTCTCCCATCTGATCGCCCGCAGCCTCGCAGAGCACATTCCCCTCGAAACCGAGCGCGGCTACAACACCACCCTCCCCACTGACGCCTTCGACCTGCGCACGCAGATCACCTTCGGCGGCCACGGCTTCGTCGCCACCCGGCTCTCGACCGGCATCCGCGTCGGAGGCGCCGTCGAGCTCGGCGGCCTGAATCTGCCGCCGAATTTCGCCCGTTCGGAGGCGATGCTGAAGAAGGCGCGCCTCTTCCTGCCCGGCCTGAAGTCCGAGGGCGGCGTGCAGTGGATGGGCTTTCGCCCCTCGCTGCCCGACAGCCTGCCGGCGATCGGGCGGGCGCGGGCCACGCCGCGCGTGATCCACGCCTTCGGCCACGGCCATCTCGGCCTGACCCAATCGGCAGGGACCGCCCGGCTCGTCGCCGATCTCTTGACCGGGCGCGAGCCCGCAATCGACCTTGCCCCCTTTTCCTCGCAGCGCTTCTGAAGGGCCCGGACCATGGCCAGCTACACCTTCTCCTGCATCGACGGACATACCTGCGGCAATCCGGTCCGCCTCGTCTCGGGCGGCGGCCCGCGGCTGGAAGGCGCCGACATGCTGGAGAAGCGCGCGCATTTCCTGCGTGAGTTCGACTGGATCCGCACCGGCCTGATGTTCGAGCCGCGCGGGCACGACATGATGTCGGGCTCGATCCTCTATCCGCCGACCCGGCCCGATTGCGACGTCGCCGTGCTCTTCATCGAGACCTCCGGCTGCCTGCCGATGTGCGGCCACGGCACCATCGGCACGATCACCATGGGCATCGAGAACGGCCTGATCACCCCGCGCGAGCCGGGCAAGCTCTCGATCGAGGCGCCCGCCGGCAAGGTCGACATCACCTATCGCCAGGAGGGCCGCTTCGTCGAGGAGGTGCGCCTGACCAATGTGCCGGGCTTCCTCGCCGCCGAAGGCCTGACGGCCGAGGTCGAAGGGCTCGGCGAGATCGTGGTCGATGTCGCCTATGGCGGCAATTTCTATGCGATCGTCGAGCCGCAGAAGAATTTTCGCGATATGGCCGACCATACCGCCGGCGAGCTCGTCGGCTGGTCGCCAAAACTGCGCGCCGCCCTCAATGCCAAATACGAGTTCGTCCATCCCGAGCATCCGCAGATCAGCGGCCTGAGCCATATCCAGTGGACGGGCAAGCCGACGAAGCCGGAAGCGCATGCGCGCAATGCCGTGTTCTATGGCGAGAAGGCGATCGACCGCTCGCCCTGCGGCACCGGCACCTCGGCGCGCATGGCGCAGCTCGCGGCCAAGGGCCGGCTCAAGGTCGGCGACGAGTTCGTGCACGAATCGATCATCGGCTCGCTGTTCAACGGCCGCGTCGAGGCAGCGACCACCGTCGCGGGCAAGCCGGCGATCATCCCCTCCATCGCCGGCTGGGCCCGGATGACCGGCATCAACACGATCTTCATCGACGATCGCGACCCCTTCGCCCACGGCTTCGTCGTCAAATAAGGGACGGCTCAGAAGCGACGGAGCGCGGCGGCGGGTGAACGCCGCGCTGGCCRTGCGCTTGCTTCCCGGCTAACAAGTTTTCGCGGGGCGTTGGGGCCGCTGTGTCGCGCCGAATCGGCATTCCCTAAGGGCGGCGGGGCGCGGCCCGGCGGTTTTTCCGCGCATTACTCCTCGTCCCGAGCCCGCACGGCGCTCAATTCCATAGTCGGCGAAGCAAAATACTTATTGTATTTTTCTTGTATCATGACATTCTGATGACATCTCGAAGCGGTGGTGAGGCGGGGATGCGCTCCAAGGAAGAGGAAGACAGCTGGCTCGCCTTCGCCTGGCAATTGGCGCAGGAGAGCGGCAGCATCCTGCGGGAGGCGGCAACCGTCCGGCCCGATGTCGAGGTCAAGCCCGACCGCAGCTTCGTCACCGCGCTCGATGCGCGCATCGAACGGCGCCTGCGCGAGCGCATCGCCGACCGCTTTCCCAGCCATGGCATCATCGGCGAGGAGGAAGCCTCCGCGAATTCCGACGCCGATCTGGTCTGGGTGCTCGACCCGATCGACGGCACCGCCGCCTTCATTGCCGGCCTGCCGGTCTATGGCACGCTGATCGCGCTGATGCGCGAGGGCGAGCCGATCATCGGCATCATCGACCATCCCGTCACCGGCGACCGCTGGATCGGCGTCAGGGGCCGGCCGACCCTGCATAATGGCAGCCCCTGCCGCACCCGCGCCTGCGGCGCGC
>NZ_JBFTZN010000128.1:0-24484 GCF_056406775.1 Allobosea sp. P1_A7 | reverse complement strand
CCCTCATGGCTCCATGTGTCAAAGCGGCCGATCAGGCGGCCTTTTGCGCCAGCGAAGGGTAGTCCGTATAGCCTGCGGCATCGCCGCCATAGAAGGTCGCGACATCCGGCGCATTCAGCGGTGCATCCTGCTGCAGCCGCTCGACCAGATCGGGATTGGCGATGAACAGCCGGCCAAAGGCGATGAGATCGGCCCGGTCCTCGGCCAGCGTCTCGATCGCAAGTTCGCGGGTGAAGCCGTTATTGGCGATATAGGCGCCCTTGAAGGCCTTGCGCAGCGCCAGATAATCGAACGGCAGATAGTCGCGGGCCTCGCGCGTCGCGCCTTCGACGACATGGATGAAGGCGATACCGGTTTCGTTGAGCCGCTCGACCAGATAGCCGAACAGCGCCTGCGGATCGCTGTCGCGAGCATCATTGGCCGGGCTCACCGGCGAGATGCGGATGCCGATGCGGCCTCTCGGAAATACCGTTGCGACGGCCTCGATCACCTCGAGAACGAGCCGCACGCGATTTTCCAACGAACCACCATAGGCGTCGCTGCGCCTGTTGGAGCCGTCGCGCAGGAACTGGTCGAGCAGATAGCCATGCGCACCATGAAGCTCGATGCCGTCGAAGCCGGCCGCCCTGGCGTTCTCCGCCGCCCGGACATAATCGGCGATGATGCCTGGGATCTCGTCGGCAGCGAGCTCGCGCGGCTCGGAGACCGCTGTAAAGCCGCTTTCGATATAGGTCTTGGTATTGGCCGGGATGGCGGAGGGCGCGACCGGCGCCTGCTGGCCGGGCTGCAGCGAGACATGGCTGACGCGCCCGACATGCCAGAGCTGCGTGATGATCTTGCCGCCGGCCGCATGGACCGCGTCGGTCACCTGCCTCCAGCCGGCGATCTGCTGGTCGTTATAGATGCCCGGCGTCCAGACATAACCCTGGCCCTGCTGCGAGATCTGCGTGCCTTCGGTGACGATAACCCCGGCGCTGGCGCGCTGGCGGTAGTACTCGACATTCAGGGCATTCGGGGCATCGCTGCCCCGCGTCGCGCGGTTGCGCGTCAGCGGCGCCATGACGATGCGGTTCCTGAGTTCGATCTCGCCGAGACGGAACGGAGTGAACAGGGAGGCAGCGTGATCACCGGACTGGCTCATCGGATGGTTCCTCTTAGCTCGCGGCCCTTGCCATGAAGCGATTGAAAACCGCATGGCATGACAAGTCACCTCGCCTTGCCATGCGTTGGACGCAAGAGGAGATAAGACTTGCGTGCGGAATTGGCAGGGCCGCAAATGCTGGCATGGGATGAAAGCAATGCAGCCACTCATTCCGGGCCGGGATCGACACAGGTATGGTCGCGCAGGGAACCGACGATAGAAAATCCTTCTCCTTGGCCGGCACCGGCTCTCGCTGGCTGAACGCTGTCGGGACCGCCTCCCGGCTTGGGATGCGCAGTGCGATCAGCCTCGTCTATCCGCCGTCCTGCGTTGCCTGCAAGGGAGCGACCGCTGAGGCCCAAGGCCTTTGCCCGGCATGCTGGAGCGGAATTGGCTTCATCGAGCGCCCGTATTGCGAGCGCCTCGGCACGCCCTTCGCCATCGATCTCGGCGATGGCATCGTCTCGCCTGCGGCGATCGCCGAGCCGCCGGCCTTTGCCCGCGCCCGTGCCGTCTGCCGTTTCGACGGGACGGCGCGCGAGCTGGTTCACCGCCTGAAATATGGCGACCGCCTCGAGCTCGCGATCACGCTCGGCCGGATGATGACGCAGGCTGGCCGTGAGATCCTCGTCGAGGCCGATTGTGTCGTTCCAGTGCCGTTGCACCGCACACGCCTCTGGCGCCGCCGCTTCAACCAGGCCGCGGCACTTGCAAGGGTCGTCGCGCGCCAGAGCGGCGTCGCCCTCGCTCCAGAGGCACTGACGCGCGTCAAGCGGACGAAGCAGCAGATCGGGCTGACGCGTCCCCAACGTGTCGAGAACCTGCAGGGCGCCTTCAAGGTCCTGCCGGCGATGAGAGCCACGATCGAGGGCCGGCGCATCCTGCTTATCGACGATGTCCTCACCACCGGCTCGACCGTCAATGCGGCCGCACGGGCCCTGCTGCGTGCCGGCGCCCGCCATGTCGATGTCCTCACCTTCGCGCGGGTGGTGACGGATGCCTGATGGCACACTACATGATGTGTCAGAACAGTATCGCCGGAACCGTCATGCCGCAGATCACGCTCTACACCACCAGCTGGTGCCCCTATTGCACCGCCGCCAAGTCGCTCCTGAAGAAGAAGGGCGCGGCCTTTGAAGAGATCGATGTCGACGGCAAGCCGGAGCTGCGCCGCGCCATGAGCGAGAGGGCCGGCGGCCGCAGCTCCGTCCCGCAGATCTTCATCGGCAACCGTCATGTCGGCGGCTCCGACGACCTGCATGCGCTCGATGCCCGCGGCGAACTCGACACGCTGCTCGCGGCATGAGGCCGCATCATGAGGAATGACAGAATTGCCGGGCGTCCGCGCCAGGTGGCGCGGCGACGGTCCGGGTGTATCGCGGCGACCAGCCGCCTCATGAGTCAACGATGATCCGCTATTCCCTTCTTTGCGACAGCGCCCATGAGTTCGAAAGCTGGTTCGCGAGCTCCACCAGCTTCGAGGAGCAGTCGCGCCGCGGCCTCGTCTCCTGCCCGGTCTGCAACAGCAGCAAGGTCGAGCGCGCCATCATGTCGCCGAGCGTGACGCGGACAGATCGCGGACCGCGCGCCGAGGCGCCTGGTTCGGAGGCTCTCCCTGCCCCGGCAACGCCTGCACCAGCCCCCGTCGCTCTGATGGGCGAGAAGGAAATCGCCTTCCGCGAAATGCTGACGGCTCTGCATAAGCACGTCACCGAGACCGCCGAACATGTCGGTCCCCGCTTTGCCGAGGAAGCTCTCAAGATCCATCACGGCGAAGCCGATGACCGCGCCATCTATGGCGAAGCGACGCCAGACGATGCCCGCCTGCTGCACGAGGAAGGCGTCGAATTCATGCCGCTGCCGCGGCTGCCGGGCGGTCGAAACTAGTTTTTCCCACCAGTCACCCGGCACGCCCAGGCTATCCACGCGCTTGTCGCCCATTAGTCCAAGACGGGATGCTCCCCCTGTGATGTGAGCATCCCGGAGGGCACCTGCAGGAAGCACCGCAGCGCGTGCCCATTCCAGCACCCCTTGCAAATCCATGATTGCGGGCATATACCCGCACCCATGTCCAGCCCTTGCATCTGCACGACCTTGCGTTCGGCCTCTCGCCGCATGGCTGCCTTCTACGACGAGGCCATTGCGCCGGTCGGGGTCAATATCGCGCAGTTCAGCCTGATGCGGACGATCGCGCGCTCCGCCCCCGTCACCTTGACCGAACTGGGGCGGTTGACCGAACTCGACCGCTCGACGATCGGCCGCAATGTCCGCGTGCTCGAGAAAATGAAACTCGTGGCGCTCGGCCGCGGCAAGGACCAGCGCGAGGCCACGGTCTCGCTCTCCGATGCGGGCCGAAAGGTCCTCGAAGATGGCGCTCCGCTCTGGGATGCAGCGCAGAAGGCGCTGGATGACCGGCTCGGCGCCGAGGCCATGCGGAACCTTCGCGCGGCACTCGATTCACTTTGATCTCTCGCACAAATACGGGCATATACCCGCAACTAGGAGACTCGCATGCCCACTGACGCTCTCGCTCCCGCGGCCCCGACCGGGCTTGCAGCGCTCTTCGCCCGGCGCGGCGTGCATTATGGCTGGGTCGTTGCCGCCGTGACCTTCCTCACCATGCTGGTGACGGCCGGCGCGGTCGGCGCGCCGGGCGTGCTGATCGGACCTCTTCAGAAGGAATTCGGCTGGGCAACCTCGGAGATTTCCTCCGCTCTGGCGATCCGCCTCGCCCTGTTCGGCCTGATGGGCCCGTTCGCCGCCGCGTTCATGAACCGCTTCGGCCTGCGGCCCGTCGTCGGCGTCGCCCTGACCTTCATCGCCGCCAGCGTGCTCGGCTCCTTCGTGATGACGCAGCTTTGGCACCTGATGCTGCTCTGGGGCATCGTCCTCGGTCTCGGCACCGGCATGACAGCGATGGTGCTCGGCGCCACCGTCGCGACGCGCTGGTTTGCGCAACGGCGCGGCCTGGTGGTGGGACTTTTGACGGCAAGCACCGCTACGGGGCAACTCGTCTTCCTGCCCTTGCTCGCGGAACTGACCGAGCGCGTCGGCTGGCGCTCCGCCATGGTCTTCGTACTGGCCATGATCGTGATCGCGGCCGTGGCCGTGCTCCTTTTGATGCGCAACCGGCCCGCCGATGTTGGCCTCGCCCCCTATGGCGAGACCAGGATCGAGCCAGCGCCTGTGGCTCCGACCAGCCTGCTGACCATGCTGGCCTCTCCGCTCGTTGCGCTCCGCGAAGCGGTGCGCACCCAGACGTTCTGGGTGCTGTTCGGAACCTTCTTCATCTGTGGCGCGAGCACCAACGGCCTGGTGCAAACCCATTTCATCGCGCTCTGCGGGGATTATGGCATGGCGGCGGTCACGGCGGCCGGCGTGCTCGCAGTGATCGGCATCTTCGATTTCGCCGGCACGGTGGGCTCAGGCTGGCTCTCGGATCGCTATGACAGCCGCTGGCTGCTGTTCTGGTATTACGGGCTGCGCGGCCTCTCGCTGCTCTACCTGCCCTTCAGCGACTTCTCGTTCTACGGCCTGTCGCTGTTTGCCGTGTTCTACGGCTTGGATTGGGTCGCAACCGTACCGCCGACCGTGAAGATCGCGGCGGACCGCTTCGGCGACAAGACCAACCTGGTCTTCGGCTGGATCTTCGCCGGGCACCAGCTCGGCGCAGCCTTCGCCGCCTATGGCGCCGGCTTCAGCCGGACCGTCTACGAGAGCTATCTCCCGGCCTTCTTCATCGCCGGAGCCTTGTGCCTGTTCGCGGCTGCCTTTGCCATCACGCTCCGCGGGACCAATGCCCCGCTGGCGAGCGCCAGGGCTACTGCCTGAGAGATCAGCGCCAGCAGCGCGATCCAACCCTCACAATTGCCGGCTGAGAAAGCCGGCTGCGGCCCGGCGCGGGTTGGCACCGCGGCGTGGAGCTTAGATCATCGGATCGGATATCGTATCCGGCCCGATGATCTCGGCTTCTGTGCGCGCTTCGGCGTTCCCGAAAACCGCGGCCCACATTTCGGGCAGGCTTCAGAGTGGCTCGATTGCGGGGACCTTGAAGACCTCGACCGTCGACTTGCCGCCCGCCAAGACCCTCTCCCATTCCACTTCGGCGCGGACGCGTGCAAGGCAGGGCTCCAGCTTCGCCTCGGCCAGCGCATGCGGCACGAAAACGAGCCCGTCATCATCGCCGATGACGAGATCGTTCGGCTGCACCGCGACACCGCCGAACACGATCGGGCCGTTGACGATGCCCCGTTCCATCGAGGAGGGGCCGCGTGGCATCACCCAGCGCGAGAACATGATGAAGTCGGGCCATTGCGAGACCGGCCCGACATCCCGCACCGCCCCGTCGACGACGACGCCGGCAATGCCCTTGAGGCGCGCGGCACCGCCGAGCAGGTCGCCGATCATCGCCGCATCTCGCCGCCCGCCTGCCGCGACCACGACGACATCGCCGGGACCGGCAATCGCGATCGCATGATGCACCGGCCCGTAATCGGCCGGCTCGCACCAGGCCGTCACGGCCGAGCCGGTCAGCCGCGTGCCCGGCGCAAAAGGCCGGATCGGCCGGATGCGCGGATCGGCATGGCCGACACCGCCGAGTTGGTCGGCAATGACCGAGCTCGGGACCGCGCGCCAGGCGTCGATCAGGCCATCGGGAAGGCGGGAATTGCGCGGATTGTCGAGGCGGGTCGGCATGGTGATGGCCTTTTCTGGTAGCGGTTCAGAAACTCGGTTCACGCCCCGCCCTCCCCGGCGACCGGAGGAAGGCTTGGTGCTGGACCAGGCAGGAGGGGTTGAAGGCAGAGAACCCAGATCGTCGCTTTGCTCTGTCCGGGCGGGCATTCAATGAGCGCGAGCTCAGGCCGCCCGTCCCGAACGCCTGCCAAGATAGCGCTGAACAGCCCGCTCCAGCCGGCGCACGCCCTCGGCAAGAACCTCTGGCGAGGAGCGCGTGAAGTTGACCCGCATCGCGCTGTTGAGCGCCCCATCGGGATCGAACACGCTACTCGGCACGAAGGCGACCTTGTCCTCGAGCGCGCACTTGTAGAGTTCGTTGGTGTCGATCTCGCTGGACTTCGCCCGCATCCAGACGAACATGCCGCCAGGCGGGATATCCCACTCGAACCATTCGCCGAGATGGCGCGAAGCGGCGGCACAAAGAGCATCGCGCCGCTCGCGATAGGCTGCGACGATGCGCGGAATATGGGTGGCCTCAAAGCCGCTTTCGAGCAGTTCGAGCGCAACCGCCTGGGTGAACATGCTGCTGCTGATGTCGGTCGACTGCTTGGCGAGCGCCAATGTCGCGATCATCCCGGCTTCGGCCACGATCCAGCCGACGCGCAGGCCGGGCACGAGGCTTTTGGACAGCGTTCCCAGATAGATCACAGGGCCATCATAGGCCCCATCCGAATAGCGCGCGGCATGGGCGGCGAGAATGCTGGGCCCGGCCTCGCCATCGAGCTGCAGCGGCAGATAGGGATCGTCCTCGACCAGCCAGGTGCCGGCCTCGAGAACCTTGTCGAGCAAGGCMGCACGCTCGGCCTGGCTGACGAGCACCCCAGTCGGGTTGGAATAGTTCGGCACGGTATAGACGAACTTGGCCTGGCGCAGTGCCAGGTCGAAGCCGGGCCGTTGCAGGCACCAGTCCAGCCGCTCATAGCGCGGGTGGCGCGGTCGCCAGGCATCGAGCGCGCCGAGATAGGTCGGGAATTGATTGACGATCAGCTCGCCCGGATCGATCAGCGCCTTGCCGATCAGGTCGAGCCCCTGCATCGCCCCTGTCGTCAGCAGCACATTCTCCGGCCCGAACCGCCTTCCCGTGCTGGCCATGACGCGCTCGGCGATGGCCTGGCGCAACGCCGGCAACCCCTCGACCGAGCCGTATTCGAGCGCGACGGCGCCCCAGCGTTTCAGCGCCCGCTCGCTTGCGGCAGCGATCGCATCCACCGGGTAGAGCTCGGCCGCTGGCAGTCCGCCAGCAAGGCTGATGATATCCGCCCGCCCGCCGATCGCCATGAACTGCTGGGTGATGCTGTTGCCGGATTTGAACCACTGCGAGAGCGCAGGACGTGCTGCCGGCAGCTGGGCATTCGATATCGCCATGACGCTTGAACCACCTTTGTTTCAGCCGGGCACGATGTCCTTTGAGCGACTATAGCAGTCGTGAAGTGAGAGAATCCGTGCGATGTTCCGGCCTGCTGCGTTTCCTTTGCGGATAATCGCCATCAACCCGCAATTCTGGAGTGAAAATCACTCATGATCGAATTGGACCGGATCGACCGAAGGATCCTGGCCGCACTTCAGGATAACGGTCGGATTTCAACTCTCGAACTCGCCGAGAAAGTCGGCCTTTCGCCGACGCCATGCAGCCGCCGGATCAAGCGGCTCGAAGACGCCGGCGTCATCGAGGGGTACTCGGCGCAGATCAGTCCGACTGCGCTCGGTTTCGGCATCTGCGTGATGGTGAGCGTGAAACTGGCCAAGCAAAGCCCGGATGCGGCAAGCCAGTTCATGACCGCGATCCAGGGCCAGCCCGAGATCACGGAATGCCTGCTGGTCACCGGCAATGTCGACTATCTCTTGCGCGTCTGGGTCAGGGATATCGAGGCGCTCCGCACCTTCATCAGCGCTGCATTGCAGGCGATTCCCTGCGTCGCGGAGACCTCGACCATGGTGATCCTCGACACGCAGAAATCCAACCAACTCCTGGATGTAGCCAGCCACGCACCAGGCAGGAAACCACGGTTCAGCCAGCCCAGGCATGCGCCCGGCAGCGTGTAGCGCCGACTCATCCGAATGTCGGAGACGACTTGCGCAGCCCTCTGGCGTTATCTTCGCCGCAGTGCAACATTGGGATTGCATTGGGTCCAGGGTGGAACGGCAAGGGAGCGGCGATGAACGCGATCGGCCCAATCGGCGACAAGCCGGCGCAGCGTGAGAAACCCTGGATTTTCCGCACGTATGCGGGCCATTCGGACGCGGCCGAGTCGAACAAGCTCTATCGCACCAATCTCGCCAAGGGACAGACCGGCCTGTCCGTCGCTTTCGATCTGCCGACCCAGACCGGCTACGATCCCGACCATGTGCTGTCGCGCGGCGAGGTCGGCAAGGTCGGTGTGCCGATCAGCCATCTCGGCGACATGCGGGCTCTGTTCGACCAGATCCCGCTGGCGCAGATGAACACCTCGATGACGATCAACGCGACCGCCGCCTGGCTGCTCTCGCTTTACGTCGCGGTTGCCGATGAGCAGGGCGCGCCGCGCGCGACGCTGCAAGGCACGACCCAGAACGATCTCGTCAAGGAATACCTGTCGCGCGGCACCTATGTGTTCCCCCCGCGCCCCTCGATGCAGCTGACCACCGATATCGTCGTGTTCACGGCCCGGGAGTTGCCGAAATGGAACCCGACGAACGTCTGCTCCTATCATTTGCAGGAAGCGGGCGCCTCGCCGGTGCAGGAACTCTCCTATGCGCTCGCGACCGCGATCGCGCTGCTCGACTCGATTCGGGCCCAGCCGGAGGTCAGCGAAGCGGAATTTCCGGGAATCGTCGGGCGCATTTCGTTCTTCGTCAACGCCGGCATGCGCTTCATCACCGAACTCTGCAAGATGCGGGCTTTCGTCGATCTCTGGGACGAGATCACGCTGAAGCGCTATGGCGTGCAGGAGGAGGCGATGCGCCGTTTCCGCTATGGCGTGCAGGTTAATTCTCTCGGCCTGACCGAGCCGCAGGCCGAGAACAATGTCTACCGCATCCTGATCGAGATGCTGGCAGTGACGCTCTCGAAGAAGGCACGCGCGCGGGCCGTTCAGCTTCCGGCCTGGAACGAGGCCCTGGGGCTGCCCCGCCCCTTCGACCAGCAATGGTCCCTGCGCATGCAACAGGTCCTGGCCTACGAGACCGACCTGCTCGAATTCGGCGACATCTTCGACGGTTCGGCCGCAATCGACGCCAAGGTCGAGGAGTTGAAGGCCGGGTGTCGGCGGCTCGATATCGTCGTGGAGGCCCGCGATGGTGATCTCGCACAGGCTGCGCTTGCGGAGCTCTCGGCAGCCGCCAGGGAAGTCCGAAACGTCATGCCGGCCTCGATCGCCTGCGCCAAGGCCGGCGTCACCACCGGCGAATGGGCCCAGGCCCTGCGCGAGATCTTTGGCGAGTATCGCGCCCCGACCGGCGTCGACACCGGCAAGCGGGGCGACGATCCCGGCCTTGCGACCGTCAAGGCCGCCGTCGCGCGCGCGACCGCAAAGCTCGGACGCCCACCGCGCTTCCTCGTCGGCAAGCCTGGCCTCGACGGTCACTCCAACGGCGCCGAGCAGATCGCCGTCCGCGCCCGCGATGCCGGCATGGCGGTGAACTATGGCGGCATTCGCCAGACCCCTGAGGAGATCGTCACGCAGGCGCAGGAGACCAAGGCCGACATCATCGGCCTCTCGATCCTTTCCGGTTCGCATCTGCCATTGGTGCGCGATGTCACGGCCCGGCTGCGCGTCGCCGGCATGACGATCCCGGTCGTGGTCGGCGGCATCATCCCGCCCGATGACGAGAATGCCCTGCGCAACATGGGCGTGGCCGCGGTCTATACGCCGAAGGATTTCGCCTTGGACGGGATCATCGCGGATGTCGCCGGGCTTGCGGCGAAAACGCAGAAATAGGGCACTCGGCGCGCCATCGGCAAAACCGCCGGGGGTAGATGGGGCGAGCCGGAGCGAGCTGGCGCACCGGCAGCGCAGCAGGTTACGTCACACGATCATCCCGGAGGGCTCGATAGGTCGTCTCAGACCAGACCMGTGGTCTTCAGCTGCTGATACGCCTTGAGGATCTCCTGCAGCGTGCCTTCGCGCGAGCGGTCGCCGCCATTGGCGTCAGGATGGAAGCGCTTCACCAGTTCCTTGTAGCGCGCCTTGATCGCGATGGAATCGGCCGTATCGTCCAGCCCAAGCGCGTCGAGCGCCTTGCGCGCCACGGCGCCGACGCGGGGCTCCGGCTTTGCAGCCTGCTGCTCCCTGCGCGTGCCAAAGATGTTGAAACCGTCCTGCACCTCGGGCCCGGCATCGCCGGCAGCCGCCGCGCGTCCGCGCTGCGACATGCGGGCCGCCTTGGAATTGACGCCGAGTTTCCAGGTTGGCCGGTGGCCGATCTCTTCCTGCTTCTGATAGGCGGCGAGCGCCTCGTCATTCATGCCGGAGAAGTAGTTATAGGTCGCGTTATAGGCCTTCACATGTTCGAGGCAGAACTGGAAGAACTGGCCTTCCCGCCCCCTGCCCTTCGGCGCGCGGAACTCACCGGCGCGCTGGCACCCGGAATGGTCGCAGCGCACAGCCACAGTCTCGACCACCTCTTCCGCCTCGGAAGGGCCGATCCTGATCCGGTCGAAAAGGCGAGAATTGAAATTCATGGTCTCTCGGTTATGCGGGCGGAAAGCCAAACGGACAAGCTCTGCACGACAGGCGCTGTCAGGCGCCTGCGGCGGACACATTCGAAACGCTGCAGAGATCGGCCCCGATCGCGTCAGAATCCCAGCAATCCGGGTGGCCGTCAATGCGTCCTAGATAATGACGCGCTGCGCCAGTCTCAACGGCTGCATGCGGGATCACCGCCCGAAGCCAATATCGGCCTGGCCCCACGCGGCACGCGGTAGATCGGAGCCTCGCCCGAATCCGCCGCGACCTCGACCAAGCCGACGCCGACATGAGAGCCCGGAGAATCCGGCTCGAATGAGGCGGCGATGACATTCGCCCCCGATTGCGTCATCGGCACGAAGACTGCGGTCGCCGGAACGTCCAGCCGGCGCGGCCTGAGCTCGACCTTCACCGCCTGGTCCGGATTGATGTTCTCGCGATCGGCCTTCTTCACCGTCCCCTTCTGCTCGACGACGAAGGCCTCGACATCGAGCGAAGCCGGCCCGCCCAATGCGCAGACGGCGATGCCCTTCAGCTTCAGGGCTTCAACCGCAGGCTGGCCCGAGGCCAGCACAATATAGCCTTCGGGCCGCCCCCGGCGCCCGGTGACCGTCACCTGGCGCGAGTCGCGGAAATCGACTTCCGTCGGCATGTCGGCGGCCGTGTCGGGATTGACCAGCGGGATCGCCATCTTGACGGTGGCAATGCGGTGGCCGACGACCAGTTCGCCTTCGTTCTTCGCCAGTTCGCCGCGCGCAGCCGCGACCGCCTGCAGCACCGCCTTGTCATTGGCGGCGACCGTATCGAGAACCGACCGGGAAATGACGTAATGCGTCGCGATGCGCCGCTCCAGGTTCTCGAGTTTGAGGCCGACACCGCGCGTCTCGATAAGAAAGGAGACCGCGCCCGAAAGTCCGAACAGGTTGCGCGCGATGCCGGGCGCATTGCCGCCCATCGAGACGACCTTGTCGTCCTTGTTGTAGCCCGTCGTGAAATACCAGAAGGAGGAGAGCCCCTTCTCGGCCATTGCCTTGTCCATCGCAGGCTTGACCAGCTCGGACGCGAGCTTCGTCGTCTGCTGTGGCACGGCCGGATTGGTCGCGTAGAGGATCATCGCATCGGCGGCATTGAGCCCGCCGAACTTCTCGAGCCAGCGATTGGCAACTGAGAACTCATGCACGTCGACGATGACGTCGGGCGGCAGCTCGGCGAGCTTGGCATGCAGCGCCTTCGTCTCCGGCAAGGTCAGCAGCAGGTGATCACGGTTGAGATCGAAGCCGTTGGCACCGGTGCGCTTGTCGGCCGCTGCCCCGTCAGGGTTGGTGCGCGGCACGATCACCACCACCAGCTTGTCGAGCACGGCCTTGAGGTCGGTCGTGGCCAGATCATTGGCGAGTGCGAGCATCGCTTCACCACCGGCCGGCTCGTTGCCGTGCTGCTGGCCGACGAACCAGACGATCGGCCGCCCCAACGCCCTGAGCGCCGCCGCATCCTTGGCGCCTTCCTTGGAGAAGATCAGATAGGGCAGATCACGTCCCTGCTGCGACGTGCCAAGCGAGCCGAGCACGACCTGGGTCGGCGCCTTGGCGGCGAGATCGGCAACGAAGGCGTCGAGCTCAGCCTGCGTGGTCAGCCCGGGCGTGCCGCGTGTCAGCGACGGCGTCGCCAGCGGGATCGGCACGGATTTGTAGCGCGCAAGCACGGCCTCGCTCTGCTTGTAGTCGGCGACCTTGCCCTCCTCCTGCGCCAGAGCGGGAGCGGCTCCGAGCAGCGTCAACAGCCCAAGAGCGAACGCCGTTCTCGTCTTCATCCCAACCTCCAGCGAAATGCCGCATTCACCTGACACCAGGCGGCGACTATGAAACGACGACGGAGACCGGACAAGCAATCCGCGATTGCTGACGGCCCAGCGGAACGAGGCGACAGATGACCAGCATGGCGGAACGCATTACCAGCAAGCTCGATTCGGCACTGGCGCCGGAGCATCTGCGTGTCATCGATGAATCGCATCAGCACCAGGGCCATGGTGGCTGGCGCGAGGGCGGCGAGACGCATTTTCGCGTCGAACTCGTTTCCTCCGCCTTTGCCGGCAAGAGCCGGCTGGAGCGTCATCGCCTCGTCAACGCGGCGTTGGCCCAGGAACTGGCCGACCGGGTGCATGCGCTGGCGATTGTCGCCAAGGCGCCGGGAGAGGCCTGAGCCGATCAGCTCTTGGGCCGATCAGCTCTTGCCCGGCCGCTCCGGCATGAAGGCGTAGATCGCGCTCGGGACGAGCAGCAGCGCCGCAAAGCCCCAATGGAGATGGGCAAAGGTGGTCGCGGCGTCGAGTCCGGCCTGGCGCTGCTCGGCGATGAACCAGCCCGAGCCGGACTGGATCGCCGCTGCGCCTGCAATGAACAGGAAATTGATGCAGGTCATGCCACGCCCGATCAGGTGCTCGGGAAAGAACAGCCGTGCATGCGCCATCAACACCGCATAGGTGAACCCCGTCGCGCCGATGAGCGCGAACAGGCCGATGGCCAGCGCCGAATGCGCATCCCCCCAGAGTGCCAAGGCGATGAAACAGAACGCGGTCAGCACCGTCCCCCACAGGACCAGCGGCTTGCTGCGGCCGAGCCGCTGTTCGAGCCCACCATAGAGGAAGGCGCCCGCGATCATGGTCATCGCCATCGCCGTTGCGACATGGCCGCTGGCGATCGCATCGAAACCGTGCACGCCGCTCATGAAGGGCGCAATCCAGAGACCGCGGACCGTCGCGATGATCGCGTAGCCGGTGAGGGTGATCGGCGCGAGCAGCCAGAGCGGACGGAGCGCGAGAATGCTCCGCAGCCCCTTGAGCAGGCCTTCGTCACCGCCTGAGGCCGCCTTGGCCCTGGGCGGATCACGAACCAGCGCGGCGGCGACCACGGTCGCGGCCAGGAAGCAGGCGGCCACGACCAGCATCGACGGCCGCCAGCCGAAGCGGGCAGCCGCGACCGCCAGCGGGCCCGCGCCGACGAGATTGCCGATCGAGCCGAGGCCGATAAAGGCCGAGGTCAGGAAACCGAAGCGCTTGGGATCTTGCGTGCGTGCGAACAGGAACAGCGCCGACATGAAGATCGGCGAGCAGCCAAGCCCGAGCATCGCCATGCCGAGCGTGCCGGTGACGGCGTGGGTCGCCGTCGCGAAGAGGAAGGCGCCGGCCGAGCCGATTGCCATCGTCACGGCGACGGTCCGGCGCGGCCCCAGCCGGTCGAGCGCCCAGCCGACCGGGAACTGCGCCAGGGCGAAGGTTATGAACCAGGCCGCGCCCAGAAATCCCAGCTCGCGCGGCCCGATCCCCAGATCCGTCATCACCGGGCTGGCGATGACGCTCAGGAAGGATCGGTAGAAGATCGAGAGGATATAGGCCGGCAACAGCGCCAGGAAAATCGTCACGTCAGACGGTCACTTGATCCGCTCGAGCACCGAGACATAGTTGGCCACCGCAGCCCCACCCATGTTGAAGATACCGCCYAGGCGTGCGTCCTGGACCTGCATGCCTTCGGGCGCCTCGCCAGTGAGCTGCATGGCGCTGAGCACATGCATCGAGACGCCGGTCGCGCCGATCGGATGGCCCTTGGCCTTCAGGCCGCCGGAGACGTTGACCGGCAGCTTGCCGCCCTTCTGCGTCCAGCCTTCCTTGATGGCGCGGGCGCCCTCGCCTTCTTTCGTCAGGCCCATCGCCTCGTATTCGATCAGTTCGGCGACGGTGAAGCAGTCATGCGTCTCGACGAAGGAGAGATCGTCCAGCGTGACGCCGGCATCGGCGAGCGCCTTCTTCCAGGCTTCGGCACAGCCGTCGAATTTGAGGATGTCGCGCTTCGACATCGGCAGGAAGTCCTGGACATGGGCCATGCCACGGAAGCCGACGGCCCGGCGCATTTCCATCGCCGTCGCCTGATCGGCCAGCACGAGCGCGGCAGCGCCGTCCGAGACCAGCGAACAATCGGTGCGCTTCAGCGGCCCGGCGACATAGGGGTTCTTCTCGCTCTCCTCGCGGCAGAAGGCGAAGCCGAGATCCTTGCGCATCTGGGCATAGGGGTTCTCGACGCCATTCTTGTGGTTCTTGGCCGCGATCATGGCGAGTGCATCCGACTGATCGCCATGGCGCTGGAAATAGGCAGCGGCAATCTTGCCGAACACGCCGGCGAAGCCACCGGGTGTCTCACCATCTTCCGGCAGATAGGAGGCCTTGAGCAGGAATTTGCCGATATCGGCCGAAGGTGTCTTGGTCATCTGCTCGACGCCGACGACGAGCACGATCTTGGCATCGCCGGCCTTGATGGCGCGCACGCCCTGGTGCACGGCGGCCGAGCCGGTCGCACAGGCATTTTCGACCCGCGTCGTCGGCTTGAAGCGCAGCGCCGGGTCCGCCTGCAGCACGAGCGAGGCCGTGAAATCCTGGGCGGAGAAGCCGGCATTGTAGTGGCCGAGAACGATCTCATCGACCTGTTCGGCGGTAATGCCCGCATCGACCAACGCGTCCGTCGCCACGCGGACGATCAGGCTCTCGATGGTTTCGGCATCCTGCTTGCCGAACGGCGTGTGGGCCCAGCCGACGATTGCAGCGCTCATGACGACCTCTCAGAGTAATGTGCAGTTACACTTATCTGCGCCCGACCACGGTATCGTTCAAGCCGGAAACAGCGCAATCCGGCCGTGCGCAGAAAGGGGGACTGCCCGCGAAGCCCCGCTCGTAACGATATAGCGCGTTGCCGCCCATGAGGGGAGAGGATGAGCCTGTTCGCGCATTCTGCGCCGGCTCTCTGCATGACGCTGGAGACTGTGCTGGGCTTGCCTGGTCGAGCTTTCCGCGTCCACCTGTGCCCGCGGCACGTCCAACTGACGGCCTACATTTTCTCGCCGGGCAGCTGACTGGCTTGTTTCACCCAAGCGGCGAACTGCGCCTCGTCGAGTTCGCCCTCATGGATATCGAGATAGCGCACGTCCTTCTGCTTGGACGCACCGGGCGGAACAGGGCTCAGCGATGCTCCGCGGAAGAACGCAACCTTCACGTATGTCGTGAGGCAATGAAAGCCGAGGAACCAGCCTTGGTCCTGACCCTCCACTCCGTAGAAGGGCGAATTCCATTTGACCGCCTTGCGCGCCCCGGGAACGGTGCGCTCGATGATGGCATCGAGGCGGCGTCCGACGTCGCTTTTCCAGCCCGGCATGGCCGCGATATAGGCCTGCACGGGGGCGTCACCATAGCCCTTGGCAATCTGGGGATTGCCACCCGAAAGCAGGACGACTTCGCCCGGCTGCGCCTTCAGCGCCGATTTGCGCGGTCTGGCCCGCTTCTCGAGAACCGGCTCGGCGGCCTCGTTCTCCGTGGCCTGCTCCGGCTTTCTGGACATCCCAGTCATCATCTTCACTGCTGTCTGGCGGTGCGTCGGCCGCCGCCCCATTTGGCGGCATAGGGCAGCGCGAACATGTAGAGACCGGTGGGCAGAAGCACGAAGAGCGGGAACAGCGGCAGGAAATACACCCACTCGGCAGGCTGCTTCCCAAGGCCCAAGGTGATGAAGATCGCGATGACGACCACCGTAAAGATAATCGACATCCAGCGGTGGATCTGCCGAATCCAGTCGTTCCAGTTCATTGGGACCTCCTCTGAGGGCATGGTGCAGCGGATCGGGCGACGCAGACGTCAATCCGTCCGCGCCATGACCTCTTCCAGATTTCCAAAGAACCGCGGCCAGCCAGCCAGCGCTCCCCGGTAATAGGGCTGCTGGTCCGGCCTGAACCCCGTCTGCTCCATGCGCAGAAAGGTCCCGGTGCTCGTAGGGATGAGCGTCCAGGTGACGACGCTCTCGAGATCCTTGGTGTTCCACGTGTAGGTCAGGGTCTTGTGCGGCTCGATCGCCTGAATTTGACACTCGACGACGCCCCAGTCCGCGCTGAGATTGAACCGGTGGCCCACATCTGGCTTGAAGTTGTTCTTCATCAGCCACTCCTCGATGAGATGCGGTTGCGTGAGAGCGCGCCAGAGCTTTTCCGGCGGATGGGCTATCTCACGCTCGACAACGACCGAGAGCGTTTCGGTCGACGTTTCGTTCATTGGTCCATCCTCTTCAGCAGGTCCTCGAGGTCGTCGAATTTACTGTGCCAGAACCCGGCCATTTGGTTCGTCCAGTCGATCAGCGGGCCCAGGGCGCCGATTTGCGCGCTATAATGCGTCTGACGCCCTTCATGGCGATCCCGCACCAGCCCGGCCTGCTTCAGAATGCCGAGATGCTTTGAAACGGCCGGCTGCGAGATCCCGGCTTGGGCTGTCAGTGCCCCGACCGTCTGCTCACCTTCGCGACACAGCCGTTCGAAAATGCCCCGCCGCGTCGGATCGGCGAGCGTCCTGAAGAGCGCGTCGTGAGCGTTCAGCATCGAAACCCATAACTCATTGGCTATTGATTTGACTCATAACCGCCGAGATATGCGTAGGTCAAGCGCGGTGCTATCGCAGCACCATGATCGGTCACAGGAACCACCGGACATGTCGTACGGAGAGGCAGCCTCGCCACCCGTTGCGGCGCGGCTGTTCATCGATCAGCCGGCACATATCGGCGCTGGGTCGAACCTGTCAGGCACCCAAGATCGGCCGTGTCCGCAAGATAGTCGCCCAAGCGGTTCCGTGGAGCGGCGGCCGGCTAAATCGCCAGCATCAGGAGCAGGCCGACACCGAAGACGATCATTGCCATGCCCAGCAGTTCGCGCCGCGTCGTACCTTCCGAGAACATCTTGCGCGAGGCGATCTGCGCCAGTGGCACTTCGATCAAAGCCAGGGTCCGGACATTGGCCGCCGTCGTCAGCGAGAAGCCGATGAACCAGAACTGCGAAGCCGCCGCGCCAAGGAAACCCGCCGTCAGCGAACGGCGCCAGTTCTTCAGGCTCAGGACCAGCGCCTTGCGGTTGGCGATCAGCATGTAGAGCGTCAGCATCAGTGTCTGCAGGCCCAGCCCCAGAGCAAGGGTCGTCGTCGCCCGGATCAGGAAGTCGCCATCCGGCAGAGACTGGATCGCGCCGCGATAGCCGATGGCCGACAGCGCGAAGCAGGCGCCTGAGCCGATGCCCAGCAGCGCGGGACGCAGGCCCGCCCGGCTCAGCTTTTCGCCCGGCTTCCAGGAAACCAGGACGACACCGGCCGTTGCAATCACGATCGCTGCGAATTTCGCCGGGCTCAGCGCATCCCCGAGCAGCAGCGCTCCGAAGACCGCCACCTGGACTGGCTCCGTCTTGGTATAGGCGGTGGTCACGGCGAAGGAGCGCTCTCTCATCGCCGCCAGCATCAGGGCCGTCGCCGCGATCTGGGTCAGCGCGCCCCAGCTCGTGATGCCGAGCGTCGCAAGGCTGATCTGCGGCGGCAGGCGCCCCAGGCCAAGGCAGACGAGGAGCAGGAACAGCAGCGCGAAGGGCAGACCGAACAGGAAGCGCACCTGCGTCGCGCCGACGACGCCGATCACCTCCGTCAGCGAGCGCTGGGTGAGGTTGCGCGCCGTCTGCAGCAGCGAGGCGACGATCGTTGCCGGGATCCAGAAGAGGGTAAAGCTCACGCGGGCATCCGGGGCTGGAACTGTGACCAAGGCTTTACGGCCGCCCGACATGACTAGGCAAATCGCTCCGCTGGGGGTAGGTATGCGTCCATGGGCGGGCCGATCGGTCGCGCCGTCTCGAAAATGCCGCACGCGTCGCGTTGAACCCTGCGCCTTCAACCCTCGTCCAGACAGGCTCAAGACCCGCCCGATGAACGCTCCCCGTCTCGCTGTCCTCGCCCTTGCCCTGTCCGTCAGCGCTCCGGCCTTTGCCGGCACGAGTCTGGTGGTCGATGCGTCCAGTGGCGCCGTTCTCTCCAGCGAGAACGCCAGCCAGGCCTGGCACCCGGCCTCGACCACGAAGATGATGACGGCCTATCTGGCGCTCAAGGCAGTGCGGGCCGGCAAGCTCGGGCTTGAAACGGCGATCCCCGCCTCGAAGCGGGCCGCGAGCCAGCCGCGCGTCAAGGTCTATATCCGCGCCGGGCAGGAGGTCACACTCGACAACGCCCTGCGCATCATGATGGTGAAATCGGCCAACGACATCGCCTATGTCATCGCCGAGGGCGTCGGCGGCGATGTCGAGACCTTCGTCGGAATGATGAACGCCGAAGCCCAACGGCTCGGGATGAATGACACGGTCTTCACCAACCCGAATGGCTGGCATGATCCGAACCAGCAGGTCAGTGCCCGCGACCTCGCTATTCTCGCCATGGCGCTGATGCGCGAATTCCCGGACTATTCCGATTACTGGAACACCGGCTCGGTTCAGCTCGGCAAGCAGGTTCTGCAGAACACGAATGGCCTCGTCGGGCGCTATTCCGGCATCTCCGGCATGAAGACCGGTTTCGTCTGCGCCTCAGGTTTCAACGTCGTGGCCACCGCGACGCGCGGCGGCCGCACGCTCGTCGCGGTCGTGCTGGGTGCGCTGTCCGCCTCCGAGCGCACCGTCAAGGCGGCGCAGCTGCTCGATGACGGCTTCTCGAAATGGGGAGGCTCCGGCTACACCCTCGCCAGCCTGCCCTCCGGCAATGGTGGACGCGCCAACAATATCTGCGACGAAGTTCGCCGCAGAGGCGGCGGCGTCGCGTTGGCGGACGATTCCGAGGTGTCCGGCCCCATCGCCGCCAATGCCGCATCCGGCAGCGGCAATGACAACGCCATGAGCGAGCGCTTCGGCGGACCGCAGCCGCAGGCTCGCGCCACAGGCGCCCTGCTGATGCGCACGCCCTCCGGCCGGATCACGCTTGGACCGCGCGCGCCGATGACACCGGTACAGGTCTCCTTCGGCCGCACGCCGGGCTCTGCTTCGGCCCCGCTCGCCGCCAATGCCACGGCGCGGCCCGACACCCAGTTCGCCCGCGATCGCGCGCCGGTCATTACGCCAGGAGCCCCGGTGKCCGCCGGAGTAGCATCCGGCCCATCGACACGCACCGCCTCGAGCAATGGCGCCATTCCGCGCGGGACGACGGCCTTCGCTCCGAGCAGCGAGGATGTCCAGCCTCCGTCGAATGCCTTCCAGAGCGGCCCCATGAAGCTGCAGGGCGCGATCCGGCCCGGCGCGGCGGCGGCGTCCAGCCTGCGCCCAGGCTCAGCCGCAGGCATCAAACAGGCGGCCCGCCCGCCTGTAAGGCCGGCCCCCGCAAAGCCCGACGCGGCGGCGAAGGCCAAGCCGGAAGCGGCGGCAAAGGCCAAGACCAAGCCCGGCCAGAGTGAACCCAAGCCTCAGCCGGCCCGCACAGGCGCCGTGAAGCCCCCCGTCAAGCCGAAAGCCAAAGTGAACGACGACGCCTGAGTCCTGGAGGGTGCGCGCCGAGACCGCCCGCACCGCCAGTCGACACGGCATCGCCCTGGCGTTTGCCTCGGCTGCCGCCTATGGCAGCAACATCGTCTCGGCCCAGCTCGCGGGCCAGGCCGGCCTGAGCGGGCCGCTGCTGGTTTTCTACCGGGTTTTCATCATGCTCGCGCTGGTGGCCGGAGCCGCCTGGCTTCTGCGGGCGAACTTCAGGGTTCCGCGGGACCAATACCGGGCGCTGCTGGCCTTCGGCCTGACCAGCGCTCTCGTCGGCTCGGCTTACCTGTCCTCGGTCGCCTTCCTGCCCGTAACCGTCGCCGCCGTCATCTTCTACACCTACCCTGTCATCATCGTCCTGGCCGAGCCTCTGCTGACGCCTGCGCGCTTCAGCCTCGACCGACTTGCGGTGGCGCTGACCGCCTTTCTCGGTGTCGGCATGGTCGTCGGGCCCGATCTGCATGGGCTCGATCCGCGCGGGCTTGCGCTCGCGCTCGCAGCCAGCCTCGCGGCCGCGGCACAGTTTTTCGCGGGCTCCGCCTGCGCCGCGACGCCGCTCGCGCCAAAACTGTTCTGGTCGCATCTGCTCATCCTGCCGGTGACAGCGGGCATTCTCGCTTTCGTTGGCGGCTTTGCCCTTCCGAGCGCGCTGGCCTCGGCACCGATGGCCGTCGCGATCACCGTTGGCGGCTATCTCGTCGGCTTCCTGTTCCAGGCGATGGCATTGGCCCGTGTCGCGCCAGGCCCCGCTGCCCTCACCTTTTGTGCCGAGCCGGTYTTTGCCGTCGGGATAGCCGCCGTGATGCTCGGCGAGCGGGTCGGCGCGCTGCAATATGCGGGCGGCGCCCTTGTCGTCGTCGCGATCATGGCTAATGTAATATTGGAACAAAATCGGGCGCGACGCGTGCCCGCCCTCAGCCTTGATCGATGATGCCCGACATGACCGGTAGCGACCAGAGACCCATCCCGATCCCGCTGACCTTGCTCACCGGCTTCCTTGGAGCCGGCAAGACGACCCTGCTCAACCGGCTGCTCAAGGACCCCGCGCTTGCCGATACCCTCGTGATCGTCAACGAGTTCGGCGAGATCGGGCTCGACCATCTGATGATCGAGGGTGTCGAGGAGAACATGGTTCTGCTCGCCTCCGGCTGCCTCTGCTGCACCATCCGCGATGACCTCATCGTCACGCTGGAAGACCTCTTGCGCCGCCGCGACAACCATCGCATCGCGCCATTCAAACGCGTGGTGATCGAGACCACCGGCCTTGCCGACCCGGCACCGATCCTGAATGTGCTGATCAACCACCCCTATCTCGCCATGCGCTTCAGGCTCGACGGCGTCGTCACGCTGGTCGATGCCGTCAACGGCATGGCGACGCTCGACGCCCATGAGGAGGCGCGCAAGCAGGTGGTCGCGGCCGACAGGATCGTGCTGACCAAGGCGGACCTGGTCGCGGATGGTCAGGCGGCCGAGGTGCTACGCCAGCGACTCCTGGCGCTCAATCCCGGGATCAACCTTCTCGCGCCGGATGCTCCGGCTGCGGACTTGATCAGCGCCGGCCTCTACGACCTTGCCGACAGGCCCCAGGCCCTGCGGAACTGGCTTGCCGTCGAGGCTCTGGCGACCGGCTCGGGCGGCCATCACCATCACAATCACGATCACGATCATCACGCCCATGGACACGGGCACGGGCATGACAATCATCATCATGATGTGAACAGGCATGACGAGAGCATCCGCGCCTTCTCGCTCTCGGCTGATGCTCCGATCAATCTGGCGACCTTCGAGCTGTTCTGGACCTTGCTGCGCTCGACCCACGGGGCGAAGCTCCTGCGGCTGAAGGGGCTCGTCGCCATAGCCGAACACGCCGGCCAGCCGCTGCTGGTCCATGCGGTCCAGCAGATCCTGCATCCCCCGATCCTGCTCGACAGCTGGCCTGATGCAGACCAACGCTCGCGCCTGGTCCTCATCGTCAAGGAGCTCGACGAGGCGATGGTGCAGCGCCTCTGGGCCGCCTTCCTTGGTCAGGCTTCGGCGGCGCTCACGCCTCCGCGCGCAACAGCCGCCGGATGATCTTGCCTGTCGTCGTCAGCGGCAGTTCCTCGCGAAAGGCGATCTCGCGCGGATATTCGTGCGCCGAGAGCCGCTCGCGCACGAAGCGTTGAAGTTCACCGGCCAGATCCTGCGAAGGCGCGAAGCCGGCATTCGGCACGACGAAGGCCTTGACGATCTCGGTCCGGAGTTCGTCCGGCTTCCCGACGACCGCCGCCAGCGAAACCGCCGGATGCTTCAGCAGGCAGTCCTCGATCTCCCCCGGCCCGATCCGATACCCCGATGAGGTGATGACATCGTCGTCGCGGCCGACGAAGTGGACATAGCCATCGGCATCCCGCACGGCCTGATCGCCAGTGGTCATCCAGTCGCCGATGAATTTGTCGACCGTCGCCTCCGGTCGGCGCCAATAGCCGAGGAACATCACCGGGTTCGGCCGCCGGATGGCAATCTGCCCTTCCTCGTCCGGCGCACATTCCGAGCCATCGGGCCGGATGATCGCGACCTCATGGCCGGGCGTCGGCTTGCCGATGAAGCCGGGCCGGCTGACCCCGATCGTCGCGCAGGACGACAGCACGAGATTGCACTCGGTCTGGCCATAGGCCTCGTTGATCGTCAGCCCCAGCGCCTCGCGCCCCCAGCTCAGCGTCTCGGCTCCAAGCGTTTCGCCGGCTGCCGCGACCGTGCGCAGTTTCAGGTCAAAGCGGTCGCGCGGCTTGCCCACGCTGCGCAGCATCCGGAGCGCCGTCGGCGGGATGAAGGCATTGCGGATACCGAGATCGGCCATCAGCCGAAAGGCGTCTTCGGGGTCGAAACGGGAATGGGCGCGCGCCACGACCGGAACGCCGAAATGCAGCGCCGGCAGCAGCATATTGAGCAGACCGCCGGCCCAGGCCCAGTCGGCCGGCGTCCAGGCGAGGTCGCCGGGCATCGGCAGGAACTCGTGCACCATCTGCACACCGGGCAGATGCCCCGGCAGGACCCTGTGGCCATGCAGCGCGCCCTTCGGGTTGCCCGTGGTGCCGGAGGTATAGATCATCAGGGCCGGATCGTCGGGCCCGGTGTCCGCAACTGAAAAATCCTCGCTCGCATCCGCCAGCAGCTGCCCCCAGTCCTCAGCACCCGCCCCGGCGCCATCCGTGGACACCATCAGGTCGAGATCGGGCAGCGGCTCGGCAATCTGCCGAACCTTCATCAAGCCCGCAGCATTGGAGATGAGCGCGCTCGCGCCGGAATCGCGAAGGCGATAGGCCAGCGCATCGACCCCGAAGAGCGCGGCCAGCGGCACCGCGATGGCGCCCAACTTATAGGCGGCGAGATGTGCGGTGAGCACGGCCTCTCCCTGCGGCAGCAGGATCGCGACCCGATCCCCGACGCCGACGCCGCGCATCGACAGCGCCGTCGCCAGTCGGTTCGATTGCGCTCGCAACCGGCCGAAGCTGACCGGCGTTACCGTCCAGTCAGGGGTGACGTCGAGAATGGCCGGACGGTCGGGCTCCAGCGCGGCCCAGCGATCGCAGACATCGACAGCAATGTTGTAGCGCTCTGGAATCCGCCACTGGAAGGTCTCGCGCAGGCGGCCGTAATCGCGCAAATCGGGAAGCATGAAAGATTGAGGGTCCGGCGTTGATGGCGCGGCACGATAGGCAGCGCTCGCCGCGCTGTCACCTTGGCGCTAGGTCAGGTCCGCTCTGCACCTTGCTCAGCCATTCGCCATCTGCGAACGCCGGGCCCAGCCCGTCATGCGGCTCTCGACAAGATCGACGATGGCGACGAGAAGCACGCCGAGGACCGCAAGCACGATCAGCGCCGCAAAGATCAGCGGCACGTTGAAATCAGCCGAAGCGCGGGTGATCAGGTTGCCGATGCCGAGATTGGACGCATTCTGCTCGCCGATCACCGAGCCGACATAGGCGAGCGTGATCGAAACCTTCAGCGCCCCGAAGAAATAGGGCAGCGCGCGCGGAATCCCGACCTTGGTCATGATGTCGTAGCGGCTGGCACCCAGTGCCTTCAGCACATCCTCGGTCTCGGGCTCGATCGTGGCCAGCCCGGTCGCGACATTGACGACGATCGGGAAGAACGAAATCACGAACGCGGTCAGCACCGGCGGCTGCCAGCCGACCCCGAACCAGATCACCAGGATCGGCACGACAGCGACCTTGGGAATCGAGTTGAAGCCGACAAGCAGCGGGTTCAGGCCCGCATAGATCAACCGCGACGAGCCGACGAGCAGGCCGAGCGCCAGACCGAACACGATCGAGAGCACAAAGCCGGCCGTGGTCATCCAGAGCGTGTGAAAGGCGTTCGTGTAGAGCGGCTTTTGATACTGCACCAACGCAGCCCAGATCGCGGAGGGCGGCGGGAGGATGAAGGAGGAGATCGCGAAGGCGCGGCAGGCGATCTCCCAGATCGCGAAGAAGCCAAGCGTGAACAGATAGGGCGCGAGCCTCAGCCAGAGCGAGCGCTTCATGCCGCCTCCCGCGCCGTACGGATATGGCCGCGCAACTCATGCACGACCGACGCGAATTCAGGCGTATAGGTGATGTCG